>JBBRUA010000061.1:0-12208 GCA_038248245.1 Pyrinomonadales bacterium
CATCATCGCGAGCAGCCAGAATACCGCGAGCGCCGTAAAAAACGCTGCCAATGCTCCCGCGATCGTCATTGCCCACGTCGCCGGAATATGCAGCAGACGCGCCGGCAAGGCGACCGTGTACGGCGCCGCAAATTGGATCGAAAATAAAGACTCTTCCTGCGGCTGATTCACCGAATCGTCGCGGCCCGTGTACGGATCGTTCTTTCGCGGCCGTCCGTCGATCAGCGCCCGCACATACGCCGCATACGCCACCTCATCGACGTCATTGTAGGCATAATTGCCATTCCAATCGTCACCGCGCATGTACACCATCTTAAGCTGCGGATACAACGAAAACACCGCCAAAAACAACCCCGCAATAATGCCGTAACGCCAACGTATTTTCATAAAGGAACAGACAGATTAGCATAAGAGAGTTTCAAACGTCGGATGCGACTCCCGATGATGATCGATTATGTGTTGCATTTCACAACACAACTTAGATACAATTTCAATTGAGGTTTTCATTATGGCGACGACAATTTCAACAAAATCAAAAGGCGGAAACATCCATTTTCGGGTTTCGCTGGAGGCCAAGAAAGTCATCGACAAAGCCACCGTCGTTTCGGGACAAAGTTTGACGGAGTTTGCGACGCGTTCATTACTTGATGCCGCGAATAGGGTATTGGAGCGAGAATATACGACGGTTTTGTCCGACCGCGACCGCGACCGTTTATTGGCCATGCTCGACGCCGACTCCGAACCGAACGAAGGTTTACGCGAGGCGTCGGAGATCCACCGCCGTTTGATTTCCGAAAATGTATAGGATCGAACCGCTCACCGGCGATCGCGACACGGCGTCCTTCGATTGCGGCGACGAAAACAAGAACACTTTTTTAGCCAAATATGCCCTGCAAAATACCAAGGGCGGCCTCGGACGAACATTCGTCGCGGTAAAACCGACCGAGGAACACCGGATCTTCGGTTATTATACGATCTCGAGCAGTTCGGTTAAATTTGAAAATCCGCCAAGTTCTCATCTGCCGCGATATCCGCTTCCGGCGATTCTGATCGGCAAACTCGCCGCCGACATTGAGGCTCAAAATCAAGGCTTGGGAACGGCCCTGTTATTCGATGCGCTTAAACGCTCGGCAAGGGTCGCGGAGGATATCGGCATATTTCTGGTCGAAATCCAGGCCGTCAACGAAAAAGCAAAAAGCATCTACGAAGAACGCGGATTCACCCCAATCAACGACGAACCGCTGAAGCTTTTTATGAACCTCAAAAAGGTACGGAAATTGCTTGAAAGATAAGATATGCTCTTGGAATTTGCGCGATAACCGCAGCTTGATTAGACTCGGCGTATGAGTTTACTAGAAACAATAGTCACAGACATGACAACCGCGATGAAGGCGAAGGAAGCCGATAAGGTTTCGGTTTTGCGGATGGTCAAGGCCAATCTGATGAACCGCAAGATCGAAAAAGGCAGCGATCTGACCGATGATGAAGTGTTGAAAGCGTTGCAGTCGCTCGTCAAACAACGTCGCGATTCGATCGAGCAGTACGAAAAGGCCGCCCGCCCCGAGCTGGCCGCGAAAGAGGCGGCGGAGATCACCGTGATCGACGTCTATTTGCCGCAGGCCGCCAGTGCCGACGAGATCAACGCGGCCGTCGATGCCGCCGTTTCCGAGACCGGAGCGACATCCGCCAAAGACATGGGCACCGTCATGAAAGCCGCGATGGTCAAGCTCGCCGGAAAATCCCCCGACGGCCGCATGGTCAGCGAGGCCGTCAAAGCAAAACTCACGGCGTAAAATATGCTCCTGCGTCATGAACAGAAAACGGGATGGTTTGACGAAAAAGTGCGCGAACGAGGTGCCCGGGCACTCGCCCGGCAGCTCGATTATCAGGAACATAAAGCCGCGTCATTCGCCGGTCACGAAGCCGCGATGGTGCGCGAAAATTTTGTCCGCGCGCAGCAGATCCGCAAATTGCTTGACGCCGTTAAGCCGTTCGACGCAACCGAACGTATTTTGGAGGTCGGGAGCGGAGCACATGGGCTGATCTTCGGATTTGGTGCATCGTTCGGCGTCGGCATTGATCCGTTGGCGGTCGATTATAAGCGGCTATTTGGGAAGCTTCAGGCAAATTCGAAAACGGTGGCGGCGATCGGCGAAGAATTACCGTTTGCGGATGCTTCGTTTGACGTCGTCTTAAGTGACAACGTGATCGATCACGCCGAACGACCGCTCGCGATCGTGCCTGAACTTATTCGCGTTTTAAAGCCCGGCGGTCGGCTTTATTTTACGGTTAACGTCCATCATCCGATCTACAATCTCGCATCGAATCTACACGGTGCTTGGAACGCCGTCGGCATCAAATTGGAACTTTCAGCCTTTGCCGATCATACGATTCATCTTACCGAGGATCGCATCACGTCGGTGTTTGCCGCTCAGCCGCTCGATATAGTCAGTCAGCGTTCGACGATCGGCGAGACGCGTGCATTACAACGCTCCGCAAAGATCTCAAATCCCGATTCCCTGCTCAAAAAAATGTTTTTTAAGAACGCCCTGCTTGAGGTCGTCGCCACGAAATTGTAAGTTCCGGGCCGTAACTATGAGCCAGCCATCGTCTGAATCACAACTCTATTCGCACGCTCACCGCCTGCTCAAAACGCACGATACATTGGTCCGCGATGAAGTGAGGAACCGTGCGTTTTACGCGGCTTTGGAACGGAGCGTGACGCGGGACTCATGCGTCTTGGATATCGGTGCCGGCGTCGGCATCTGGGCCGTTGCGGCGGCGAAACTGGGTGCAAAACGCGTCGTCGCGATCGAAATGGACGAGTTGCTCGTCGGCATGACGCGAAAACTTGCGGCCGAGCACGGCGTGGCAGATCGTGTCGAGGTAATTTGGGGCAATTCGTTCGGCATCGGGCTCGCCGGTTTATCGAATTACGTTCAAGGTCAAAATGGCGGGACCGAAACCGTCACTCTGACCGCGAATCAGATCGGTGACCATGCTCACACTCTCGGGGCAAGTTCGGCGAATGCGACGACAAATTCACCGGCTAATGCTGTCGCCAGCATGAACAAAACGTTCCTTTTAAGGTAAAAAAATATGTATTCCACTATGAACCGTCACCGTATTGCGATCGTCCTCAGCATTTTTACGTTCGCAATTATCGCCGTATTTTCCCAGTTCGCCATAAATTCGCAGGCCGCGGGCGAGACCGTACGCGAACGAACGATCGTTGAACTTTCCGCGAACAACGGTTTTACTGCGGCAACCGCCGTTTCGGTACCCGCCGACAGCCGTCTGCTCAGATTTCAGAGTGGGCGCGAGTTGCAGATGGACGCCGTATTAGGAGAGTTGCGTGCCGAGGGCATTGACGTTTCGGCGGCGACACCTCTATCGCTGACATCGGACGATCTCGACGGCGACGGTTATCCTGATCTCGTCTGCGGATACGGCACCGGCCAAAGTGGTTTTCTGGTGATCTATTACGGAAATGAGAGTGCGTATTCACCATCGGACGAAAATATACTGCGTGGTATCCGCGAGGAAACCCGATTTCCGATGCCTTTCGCGTCGGCAAGGATCGTCCGGCTCGACGCAGCACCTGACATACTGGCGACAGGCGATCTGGATCGCGACGGACGCAAGGATATCGTCTCGGCAACACGCGGCGTATCGGCAATAGAATTTATTGGTAACGTCGAGGGCCGTAACACTCGGCCGAGCGAACGCATAACGGTTCCCGGTCCCGTAACTGCCATTTCGACAGGTCAATTTGGCGTAGGCGACGCCTATGCTGACCTGGCGGTAGCAGTCGGCGGCGATCCAGCATTGCTTCTCTACACTTCGAATGAATCAATTCTGACCGCACAACCCGAAGTTCGCCCGTTGCCCGAGGCCGCGACGTCGATCGCCGGCGGCTATTTTGACGCGATCGACGGCGAAGATCTCGCCGTTGCCGCAGGTTCGCGAATATTTGTGATATCGAGCCGGAGCAATGCGATCGAGACGATCGAAATGCCGTCACGTGTCAGGGAGATCGCAGTTGGCGAGTTTGTGTCCGATCGCGAGTCACGACCCGAGATCGCCGCAACCAGTGACGACGGCACGATGAGTATTCTGACGAAGGGGCGACTCGATACACGTGCCTTTACCGAATTAGAGATACGTGCAAAACGTCAGCAACTCGTTCGGATCAGAAACGGAGAGGAACAGTCGCCGGCCGTCAAAAAGGCGAGTGGAAACTGGCGCATTAGCGAAACGTCGGCATCGGGCGGCACGATGGTAAAAAGTGCCCGCATTTCGACCGAGCCATCCGACGATCTTATCGTCGCCGGTGGTGTCGGTATCGACGTTTTAACGCGAGAAGGCACCAAGGATCGAGATTCGATGCGGCTCACGTCGAATGCGGAAACGATCGCTGTTTTGCCGATGCGGCTCAGCGTCATGGGCATTCCGGGTCTCGTCCTGCTGCAGAAAGGCAAGATCGAACCGGTCCTGATCATGGCGGCACCGCTCGCAACGTTTGCAGTCGATACCGCCACTGACAACGCAGCCTTGACGGCTTGTACCGCGGCAGCAAACGATTGCAGCCTTCGTGGAGCGATCATCGCGTCGAACGCGAACGGTGTCGGAGCCGACAGCATCACTTTCAATGCCGGCATCAATCCAACCTTAACCATAACAAGCGGCGGAAATGCGGAAAATGCAGCAGCAACAGGCGATCTCGACGTCAATGGAAGCCTGACGATCACCGGCAATGCCCCGACTACCTTGACCACTACATACACTAGTACGTGCGGCGATTGCAAACTTTTCGGGATGGATCAAACAGGATTGTTTCCCGGAATTAGTGTAAGCATCGCGGGTATGAACATGTTCGGCGGCTATAATAACGGTGCGGCGTTTTGCGGCACTTTCTTTGAAACGGGCGGCGGGATCGATTTCTTTTTGCAGAACACCGGCAATGTCTTTTCACTTTCCGGTTCCACTGTAAACTCCAACATCGTTTTGGGTTGTGTCGATAACAGTCACGGCGGCGGCGTCAACATCGACAGCGTAAATGCCGGTACCCCCGCCGGTGCCAGCGCAGGTACGGCCACACTCACCAACAACATAATCTCCAATAACTCTTCGCTGAGGGACGGAGGTGGTATCGGCGCCTATGCCGATAAGCATGATGTAACGATGATCGGGAACACCGTCGATAACAACACAGTTACGGCCAGCGGCTCCTCTGGTGGTGGTATTTATATACAACACGCCTGGGGCGGAACGGTATCGATAAATGGCGGCAGTGTTTCGACGAACAACGCCAGCAGCGGCGGCGGGATCAGGATCAACGGAAGTGAAAACGTGAATGTTGGCAATACGACGGCCGTCACCATCTCGAATAATACTGCCAATGGTGCGTCCGGTCTCGGCGGCGGTATCTATATCGGCAATTCGGGAGCAGCCGGCGTGGCCGTCAGTACGACGATCACCAACGGTACGATCAGCACGAACCATGCCGATGGTGCCAGTGCGGCGGGCGGCGGTGTTTATTTTCTCTCGGCTTATAATGCGACGATCAGCGGCACGACCATCTCTAACAATACGGCTACAACCGGAGCGGGAATCGCTAACGGCGGCGCCGGTAGCTCGTCCACACTAACCGTAAATTCGAGTGCCATTGTCAGCGGTAATACCGCAACCGGAGCCGGCGGCGGCTTGCTCAACTCAAACGCGACATCAATCACAAACCTGAGCGGCATGTCATTCAGCGGGAACGCGGCCAGTAGCGGAACCGGAATTTCTCAGTCGGCCGGCACGATCAATTTCAGCGGGACCAACAACCTGAACAGCAATGACAGCGCAACTCTGACCGGTGGAGCGACCAATGTTGCCGGAACGCTTTCGATCAACGGCAGCTTGACCATCGCCGGTGGAACATTCGCGGCGGGTTCGAGTACGGTGAATCTAGCCAAGGACTTTGTATTTTCGAGCGGAACCTTTACGCCGGCAACAAGCACGTTTAATTTCAACGGCACGAGTGCTCAGCAGATATCGGGCGGAACAGTTCCGACATTCAATATTTTGACCGTTTCGAATACAACGGCGGCACTTGCGGTAAATAACAACGCAACCGTGAATGGTAATTTGACGATCAACGCGAATGCCGTATTGCAGCCCGCCGCCGCATCGATTATCGGCGGACCGGGAACGCTAACGGGCAACGGAACGGCTCGCGTGACACGAACAGCCGCGACGGCGGATTTCTTGACGCAGTACACGATAACCAACAAAACTTTAACGAATCTAACCGTCGAATATGCTGGGGCGGCGGCTCAATCTGTGAATGCCTTGACGTACGGCGGGCTTCGTTTGAATAACGCTAGCGGTGCAACATTAGCAGGACCAACGACGGTGAATGGAGCACTTACGCTCACAAATGGCATTTTGGCTACAGGAGCAAATACCCTTACCGTAGGCGGCACCGGCACCTCCGCACGGACAAGCGGATATGTTAGCGGTAATCTGTCCAAGATCTTTACCTCCACCGGCACGTTCCTTTATCCCGTTGGAACGGCGAGCGGCTATTCGCCGTTTACGCCAAATGTGACGACGCTGACGACCAATCCTTCGACATTGCGCGTGACGGCAGTCGGAACTCGCAATACAAATCCCTCGACTCCGCTTGATGCCATAAATCGATATTGGGATCTCACGCTTACCGGAGCCCTAACGGCAGATCTTACGTTCCAGTATTTGGAGAGCGATCTTCCGGTAGGCAACATCGAGTCCGGTTATACCGCGATCAGAGACAATGGCACTATCTTTAGGTTTCCAATAGATTGTTCGGGCTCACCCGCTGTCGGAACCGCATGCGTGAACGCTGCGACAAATATAATAACCGTCAAGGGAGCTTCGACATTTTCACAGTGGTTTGCGGGCCGCCTTCTCGGTCCGACCGCTGCTAATGCCTCGATCGCCGGGCGCGTCGTTGCATCGGACGGCCGCAGTATCGCCGGGGTTAGGGTCGTCGTCTCCGATCAGGCCGGCAACACCCGGACGGCGATATCCAGTGCGTTCGGCTTCTATTTGGTCGACGAGTTAGCGGCCGGGCAAACGTATGTCGTAGCGACCCAGAGCAAACGGCACACCTTTGCACCGCGATCGATCACACTCAGTGATTCAGCTCAGGGCTTTGACCTGACCGCCGAGCCTTGAAGTTGGAAATCGCGTCGGTTCATTCACGAAAAATCGACCTCAAGCCCGATCGGCTTGAGGTCGATTTTTTTAGTTATTCAAGAGTTAGGGCTTTTTCTCGTCGCCGACGGTTACATCTTGGATGTCGGTCTCGAATCGGCGGTAGTCGCCGTATTTGATGAGGTTATTAATGTTGATCCCGGCGAAAAGGATTTTGATCTGCAGGTTAACGTCCGCCTGCGACGGTAGCCATATCTCGTTGTTGACGAGTTCGTTATCGATGCTGAACGAAGCTCCCCGTTTTGCCTTGGCGAGAAAGTTCCCGGCACTCTGCGTCAGTTCCGCCTCGAGCCGGACGACCTGCTTGCTGGCCGCATCGACCCAAACAACGCCGGTGCAGAGTGCAAACAGCTTCTCATTGCGGGTCTGCGGTTTGAATGCCTTGTTCGGTTCGTAATCGAATACGATCACGTCACGGTTCTTGAAGCGTTCACGTCGCGGGTTCGTCAGCAGCGAACCTTTCAGGGCGTCGGCGATCGTGATTCGCTGCCCGTCGCCCGTCGGTTGTCCGCCCGAACCCGAACTCGTGTCACGCCTCGTGATCTCGCGTTTTTCTTTGGCCGCCACGCGTTTTTCGATCTCAGCGACCTGCTTCTCCGCGTCCTTGTCTTCATTCGCCTGATCCGAAGCCGAAAGCGGCTTGCCGTTCTTTTCGATCAAACGCCTGATGCGATAGCCTTTGTAGAATGTCAGCGAACGCTTCTCCGAACTCTTCTCGATAAACGCCCCGTCTTTGCCGAGATCGCGATCGATCCGAAGCTCGGTGTAGCTGTAGTTCTCGAGTATGTCATCGACCTTGTCGGCATTTACGCGAATCTCGTTCAGCAACGAATTGATATCCGGCAGCGGTTCGTCCGAGACCTTCGGAAAATCGAACGCCGCTCGCGAAACGCTCTGATTGTAGGTGACATCATCGAGCTTGATCGCGAACGCCTCGCCATCAACCGTCGATCTGATCGCGAACGGCGTCTGCACACCGTTTACAACGCGAAAATCGCTGTAATCGAATGTTTTCACCGAAGTTCCCTGCGGAAACTCTTCGCGGATCAGCATTCCGGTCACAGCGTCGAAAAGCAGTTTTATCCGCACGCCTTTCGCATTCGTCAGAATGACGACATTCGACGCCTTGCCGTCAACCGTCGTTTTTCCGCCCGAAGTGAGTTTTGACTTATCTTTTTTCGCGTTCAACCAGCGATTGTTGCGGTACGCCGCCTCGGCCTGAAACCACTTCCCGGCCTCACCAGTCGCGGTTCTCAGGCCGTTCTTCGAATCCCGCATCCAGCCGGACTTGCCGTTATAAGCCGACGCATATTCAAACCCGTTCACGTCGTACGTCGTAAAAAACGAACCGCCCGCCGCTGCTGAACTATATTCACCGCTCGCACCGTCCGCCACGCGTGTGATCGTGCCCTTTTGCTGCCGCGAAGTCACCGCTTTCAAGGCCTTTTCGCCGCCCATTGCTTTGTTTGCCTGGCTAATCACCTTTGACGTAGATTGGGCCAGTGCAGATGCTGTCAAGAGTAAAATAAGTAAAGGCAGGCTGAGTGGTCGTAAATTCATATCGTTATGCGTCGATGTATCGGTAAGCGTGATGATAATAGATGAGCGGCCGGCCGTGCCGGATGTCCGCGTTCTCGACCGAACCGACGATTATTGTGTGGTCGCCGCCGTCGTAGGAATTGACGACTCGGCACTCTAGCCGCACGAGTGCCCCGTCAAGCATCGGCAATCCGTCGGTTGATTCTAAAACGTCGGTTCCGGTGAATTTATCTTCCGCCGGTTCCGCGAACCTCTGCGAGATGTGCTGCTGATCGTCGCCGAGTATGTGAACGACAAACGCCTGGCGTTCGAGAAAGGCGTAGTGACTGGCGGTTTCCTTGTGAATGCAGGCGAGCACAAGCGGCGGCACCGCGGAAAGTGCGCAAAAGGCGCTGACGGTCAGCCCATGCGGCCGTCCGGCGGCATCAGCGGTCGTCATGACCGTCACGCCGCTAGCAAAATGGCTCATCGCCGCCCGAAAATCTTCGATCGATATCATATTTCAACGCTAAATTTGATTCTACCGACCCGTCTGGGTTATTTCCAATCCGACAAGGCGCAAAAATAAGGGTAGTTGTAGAACCCACTACAACTACCCGAAATAAGACAGCATCACCTGCCTCTTTGAGAAGCGGCCGAAGCCACCTCAACCCCTTGATCTTGACACCGTACTTCGCCATCGAATCCCAGTATCTATTAATAATTTAGCTGAACCAAATTCACCCGTCTGTATTCTAACGCACATAAGCATTTCCCATTCCTTAAGTGCGCAAGCATACAGACTGGTGTTCCTGTTATTGCGTAAAGTTAAAGAGTTGGATTTTCATTTGGCTCGGTCTCAGGCTCTTTAGTTGAGATCTTTTAGAAAGGAGAAAACGAAATGCTTTGGACAATTATTATAATTTTATTGGTATTGTGGGCTCTTGGATTTGGTTTTGGCGGTGCTGCGCTCGGCGGGTTCGTCCACATCTTGCTCGTCGTCGCGGTCGTCGTCCTGATCGTTCAGTTGGTTCGCGGACGCGGAGTTTAACGTTTAGCTGATTTATACTTTTTCCGAGGCCGCCAGCAATGGCGGCCTTTCCGTTTCTGGTTTACACCTGCCCGGAAAATAAGCCTAGATACTTTTCCCGCTCCATCGGATATTTTTACTTTCGTCCCGATTCTCGATTGTCTGATCGCCTTTAACCCAGTGTAAATTCGATAGATATCTGTAAATAAACTTGATCGCGTCTCACGTCGCCAATCGAATTTAAACAAAACTTTCCTATTCTACACCCCAGAATACTTGCTGAAAAATGGAATGTATGTATGATAAAACACAGAGAAATGTTTTGACGATCCTAAATTGTTATTTTTATGGACGGATACGCTACGACGACTTTAACTAAAACCCAGCACGACGCACAGCAAAATTTATTGCTTTCGGCACTTCCTGAGAGCGAGTTTCAGACCATTCTGCCGGCACTTGAGCTCGTCGATCTCGAGGTCGGCGATGTTCTTTGGGAATCCGAAGAAACGCGTCATTACATTTACTTTCCTACCACCGCTCTCGTCTGCCTTTTGTATGAATCCGACGAAGGCATCTCCGTCGAGGTCGGTATTGCGGGCCGCCAGGGTTTGCTCGGCGTAGCGACCTTTATGAGCGAGGCCCGCATGCCTAAGCGCGCCGTCGTTCAGGTAGCCGGACAGGCATATCGGATGAAGGCCGACGCCGTCCAGGCCGAATTCTCCCATTGCGGCGATTTTCAGGACGTTTGCATGGCATATACGCAAATGCTGATCGCCCAGATCTCGCAAAGCGCCATTTGTAACCAGCTCCACAGTGTTGAGCAACGGTTTTGTCGCTATTTGCTCATCAACCACGACCATCACCAGTCAGAAAAATTCCTAATGACCCACGACCAGATCTCCAATGTCCTCGGTGTCCGCCGCGAAAGCGTCACGCTCGCCGCCGCAGCTCTCAGAGATCAAGGTTTGATCGAATATTCTCGCGGTAAAATAACTCTCCTCGACCGTAAGTCCATGGAACGAGCGGTCTGCGAATGCTACGGCGTCGTCAAAGAGCAGTACGATCGCATTCTCGAGAAATACCTGACCACCCACGAAGCTTAAACAAGCCGCAATCTCTTTTCGCATCTGTAACCTAGCGCACAGAACGTTTTGACGCGCTAACTTATCATCTATAAAGTTCCCGCGATGGCAGTTATATGTTTGTGTACGGGAATTTTATAAAGCATTTATTTGCAACAATTTGGGACAGGAGATATATAATGAGAAACGAAAATTTGACTGAACTTACGCAACGAGATTCAAATTTCAGCCTTCGCGGCCTTACCTACCTTTTGATCGGAACCGGTATCGGAGCCGCTGTGGCTTTGCTGTTCGCCCCTAAATCAGGAACGCAGCTTCGAGGCGAGATCGCCGATGTCACCCGCAAGGGCTACGACGCCACACTCGAAAAAGCCAAAGACTTAAAGGTTCAGTCGGCTGACGTGATCACCGGGGTCAAAGAAAAGGCTAATGCAGTTTACGATTTCGCGGCAACCCAGCTCGCTAAAGGCGAAGATGCATTAAGCGACGCCGTGACTACGTCAAAAAACGCCATTTCTGATGGCATCAGCAAGGTCCACGACGCAAGTGCTCAGGAATCTACCGAGTTGGCCAGCAACAGCCGTTACTCAGGTCGAAAATCGACCAGCGTCATGTAACACCTGATCTGAACCATCAGCAACAAAAAAAGCCGGATCGCTCACAAGCGTCCGGCTTTTTTTGTCTCCACACTCGTTAGCGTCGAGGTCGCTCCTGACCTTAAAATATCCATGATTTCTGCCTCTGACTGTTCGATTTCTGACTTCTGATTTCTGACTTCTCACTTCTAACTCCCACCTCCCACTTCTCACTTCCAATAATTCCTATCCAGCGATCGATAGTTTATGGCTTCGCTGATGTGTTCGGGTTTGATCGTTTCGCTGGCAGCGAGGTCGGCGATGGTGCGTGATACTTTTAGGATCCGGTCGTGGGCGCGTGCCGAGAGGCCTTGTCGCTGCATTGCTTTTTCGAGCAGGTTTTCGCTATCGGTGTCGAGTGCGCAATATTTGCGGATCTGCCCCGGCGTCATCGCGGAATTTGAGAACACCTTCCCCTCGAACCGGTCAAGCTGTATCGAACGCGCCGCTATCACCCGTTTCCGAACCTCCGCCGAACTCTCACCCTGCGGCACGTTTCGTCCGCGAAGTTCGTCAAATTTCACCGCCGGCACATCAATGTGAATGTCGATGCGATCCATCAGCGGCCCCGAGATCTTACCGACGTACCGCTGTATCTGCATCGGCGAACACTTGCATTCGCGGCTCGAACCAAAATATCCGCACGGACACGGATTCATAGAGGCGACCATCGTAAAATCCGCCGGAAACGTCAGCGA
>JBBRUA010000062.1:0-12138 GCA_038248245.1 Pyrinomonadales bacterium
GGCGGAACAAATCAAAAAAAGGACCGGCGATCCGATCCTTTTTAGTGAACTTGATGGTGAAGCTAGAATTGGGCGTTAGCCGCCGAGACTACCTTTGCCGCGGCATCGGCCATGCCCTGTGCGGGAATGATGCCGATGTCGGATTGCTCGAGGACGCGGCGGCCTTCTTCGACGTTGGTGCCTTCGAGACGGGCGACGATCGGGATCGAGATGCCGAGGTTTTTGTAAGCAGCGACGACGCCGCTTGCGACCATATCGCAGCGGACGATGCCGCCGAAGATGTTGATCAGCACGGCTTTGACGTTTTTATCGGCGAGCAGGATCTTGAATGCCTGCTCGACGCGTTCCTGCGAAGCACCTCCGCCGACGTCGAGAAAGTTTGCGGGTTCGCCGCCGGCGAGCTTAATGATGTCCATCGTCGCCATCGCGAGCCCGGCACCGTTGACCATACAGCCGATGTTGCCGTCGAGCTTGATGTAATTGAGGTCGTACTTCGAAGCTTCGATCTCGAGCGGTTCTTCTTCGGCAAGATCGCGGAGTTCGAGGAAATCCTTGTGGCGAAACATCGCGTTGTCGTCGAACGTGACCTTGGCGTCGAGCGCGATCAGGCGATTGTCTTTGGTGAGCAGGAACGGATTGATCTCGACCAAGGACGCGTCAATTTTTTCGTACGCATCGTAGAGTGCGAGCATGAATTTCGACGCCTGACCGATCAGTTCAGCGGGAATCCCGAGCCCGAACGCCAGTTTGCGAGCCTGAAACCCGCGAAGACCGACGGACGGATCGATCGTTTCTTTCAAGATCAGCTCAGGCGTTTCTTCAGCGACCTTTTCGATGTCCATGCCGCCTTCGGACGACGCCATGAAAACGTTCCGCCCGGTCACGCGATCAAGCGTGATGCCGAGGTAGAATTCGCGGTCGATCGGCAGGCCTTCTTCGACGAGCAGTGTTTGCACCTTTTGACCTTCGGGGCCGGTCTGGTGAGTGATGAGCTGCATTCCGAGGATCTCGGACGCGATCTGCTTCGCCTCGGCCGGAGATTTCGCGAGCTTAACGCCACCGCCTTTACCGCGTCCTCCGGCGTGGATCTGGGCCTTGACGACGACAACGTCGGTGCCGAGTTCGATCGCCGCCGCTTCAGCTTCTTCAGGAGTCCGAGCGACAATGCCGCGTGGAACCGGAACGCCGTATTCTTTGAGAATGGCTTTGCCTTGATATTCGTGAATTTTCATATTGGTTTCGAAAGTAAGAGTTTATCGCTCGTGTGCCCATAAATCAAAGGCCGAAGTCGTGCCCCAAGGCTAAGATCGATCTACCTCGATTTTAATTCAATATTCATCGTAAATTGGCCTTCGGTCGAAGCGCCCGCGCCCGCGACCCCGATCAGAATGCTGTACGCCGATCCGACCGAAATGTATTCGATCGAGCGTGTGCCGTTGTCTTTGTTTCTGACAGTTTTCCCGCCCGGTAGATTGGCATAGATCGGATAACTCGCTTCACAGGAGATCGCGGCACTTACATTCGGTGGAACGCCTTGGTCGGTCGGACGCGTTCCTTGTCGCAGTGCATATAAACTAATTTGCGCGTTATCTTTCGGCGTAACCGTAACCTTTAGCGAAGAAGCTGCGGGCATCGCGATTCTGTAAAAGACGTGATTTCCCGTAAACATCTCGAACCTTGTGCCGGGAAAACACGCGACATTGCTTTGCTCCGCCCAACGCAGGGATGAAAGGATCTGCCCGGCTTTGATGTTGCCCGTAACTTCTCCGACGGTCGAATTTGCCGGTAAGGTCAAAGGCGTGACTTTGATTGTGCTAGTAGCCGTTTGCGACAAAACGTTTGCCGCAAAAACTACGGTTAAAATGAATAATTTGATTGTTGATCTCATAACTTTTCTCCTTTATTTATCTATGTCTTAACCTGAAACTTTGTGAGCTTCCATTTGCCCTCTTCGCGGATATATTCGAAATGAAAATTTAGGTTCCGCGGTTGGGTAGAAAATTTACCTTTCATTTCCAAGAAATAAAGTTTGTCGGCCTCGCTCATCTGCGGTTGGGTCGAAAACTCGGCAACTATTGTCTGCGTGGCTCGAAACAGGGGAACTGACAGATCTTTTTTGGTGATAAAAACGCCGAATGAATTTTTGATCTGTTCCGCTGTATATTGCTGCTGAAAACTTTTCGATGTCTTGCTCCGCAATCCGTCAAAATCGTCCTTCTCTAACGCTTCTGTAAAATCCGTCATCGTTTTTTTGGCGAGCGTTTGCAGATCTTCATTCGTCGGCTCTTTTGGTATTCCGACCGAATAGCTGAAATTACAGCCGAAAGTCAAGAGCAGCATTATTAACAAAATAGATCCGCCGCAAAAGTGAATTTTCCTCTCAATTTTCATAAACCTTAGCCAATTTATTTTGTTACAAAATAAACAAATAAAAAGAACGATCCGATGACAAAAATGATCGCCAACAAAAACGATTCAACGAGTAGGCCCCTGTACCACTTGTTGGTCCTGAAAGAAGCTACGACGGCGGCAATTATCGGTCCCGCTATTATTGAAATGTCGGCAAGGTTCGGAAAGGTCTGATGTGCATTTATCCGTAGCGAATACACGAGCCAGATCTTAAATGCGGTCGTGAAAACCGAGATGACGATTGCCCGCAACGCCCATTTTCGCAAACTTTCGGCATCTTCTACTTCGACCGGCAAGGCTGGAGTTTGCTCCATTTCTGCAAATAAGTCTGTGTTACAATTACCGCAAAACCTTAGATATGAAAGATTTCCATGCTCACAAGTTCGACAAAGTTGGTATTCAATAAAACCTTTCTCCGTAAGTTCGGAAAAGCAAAAGTGATTCGGTTAAAGTATTGCAGCAAAAGCCTGATTCAGTTCGTTAATACTATCCTTTACTAACTGAGGGTTTGCGAGTATTTCGTTAATAATCACTTTTGCTTCAGCATCGGTGATGTTGCCGCCTCCTTGTTGAATCTGGTTAACAATTTCCCTTGCATAATTTTCCTTTTCGGCGAAAGTCAGAACGACCGCTCCGGGTAGTGCCATCACCGCCTTTACGGCTATTGTATCCAAGATTATGTTGATCATTTCGTTAATGGCGAATCGGCGGTTAAGAACCAATATTGTAAGTTTTCCGATGATAACCCCGGTTGCTGAACCGCAGGCTTTCGGATCGTTAATAATTGCTTCCGGCACATTGCCGATAATGTTTGGCACAGTTCTTATTAGCGAATGATAAAAGCCGTTGAGCAATTTTTCATAAAGCACCGGACAATGTTGAATCAACAACCCGCGAACTTTGTAAGTAATCCGAATTGCCTCGTTGACTTTCACTAACCAACTCCGATTGTTCACAACCCATTCAAGACAACTTACTCCGGTTACCAGCCCTAACATCGGGGAGTTTGCACACGAAACGAGACCAAGAATCAATGCGACCTCAAATTCGACAACTTGCTTTAACGGCTGCAGCCTTTGTCCAAGATGTTCAGACATCCAGTTGCGAACATCACGCATAAAATCTTCGCCGTTTTGGATTATCAATTTGCCGTGAAAACGACTCGCCGGATTTTCAAACAGATAAATGATCGCCGCCGCACCGGTGTTGATACTTATGATTGTGCGTCTTCCGTCAGCTGCCAGCCAAGATTGTCCGGCGACAAGATATTGTCCGTATGCAGCAAACCAGATTTTTGCAAAATAGTCGTGTCGCATCCCGCACAAGTTTTCCGGAGAAAATACTTTCGGATCAGTCGGCATCGACGGTTCTGTCGGCTGCGTTGCCGAATTTCCGCGAGACGGAATGTGATAAAGAATTTCGCCAACATTTATGACATTAACGTTCGGAATACTTGCCAAGTCCGCATCTGTTATTGGTCCGCTCGGGTTATGACGACGATGTTTAAACTCGCCCAGATGATTGAAATCCCCATAAATCGCCATAGAATATTTGCTCAACGAATCCCCCGGCTTAACGATAACCCCACCGTCCGGCTGAATCGTTACCGAGAATCCGCCGCCATCAAATTTGGAACTGCCGTCTGATAAAATTGTTTTTCCCATAAACTTTTCTCCGCAATTTCTGACTAAATTTCTCAAAGAAATAAAATTCAATTTGAAAAAATCTATTTCACTTTATTTGAAGGCGTATGAAACGGTGTTCCTTTTGTCGGAATTCTGCCCGCCATCATTTTTCCCTCCGCTGATTGCCAAGTGATTCCGTAGAAAAATCCGTCGTTCGGTAGAGGCAAAAGACGATAATCGAATTCGCTTCCGCCGTTTGGAATTTCGGTTTCGATTAAAAATGCGTTGTAGTTTAGATTGATATTTCCCGTCTGTTGTTCGGCGTGCGGAATGGGATTTCCGTCGCGTCCGATTGTCCAGCGAAAAGTGCGGATAGTTTCGCCGTTGATCTTAAAATTACATTCCCATTTGCCTTTGGAATCTCTTAAACCCAAACGATTTGCCCCCGGTTCGCCTTTTAAATAGAGCGGCAAACGGATTCGATATTGATTGAACGAAACTTCGTCCATATATTCGTTGGCTTTTTTGTATTCGGCAGCGATTCGGTCAGTGTAAATCGCCGTTTCCCAACGCGGCGACCAAACATCAACACCGTCGGAATAAGGACTTTGACCTGTGAATTTCAACGGATTTCCGTCAACCGTGCAACGCAAATTTCCGTCCTTCAATCGATCAACTTGGCGTTTTTTCGAGATGTTAAAATAAATTTCGACTTCGCTGACATAATCGCTTTCGCCGCGAATTCGGTAATAATTGGGGTAGCCACGCGGACGCAAAAACAAAATACTCGCGGCAGTTTCGGCGTGTCGTTGAACGTAATAGTGAGGCACATCCTCAACCGGAGCGGTAGCTAAACCGCGAACTCTGGTTGCTTCGCGAACGTCGATCTTATACGTCCGCAGTAGCTTTTCGGCATCCGTTTCGCCGTCAAAATAAAAGACTTTGACATCGAGTTTGCCTGTTTCCTTGATAATTCGTTTCTTATCTTCGCAACCTTGAAAATTTGTCAATAAATAATCGTCTTCGGGAACATTTCTATTTTGCGGAACAGGGTCTTCATTTTTTCGATAAGCCATTCCCTCACAGCGAATTTTCGTCAATTCCTTGCCATTTTTGCTGACGACAAGATTAAAACCGCTCCGATTCGGCACCGTTCCAAACATCCGCAAATGGGAACGTAAATGCCAGCCGATTCCAACTTGTCGGCGAGCCGGAGTACTATATTCTTGAAGCGGTTCAGAATCGAAAAACGTAAAGCCATCGTCAATAACAATCTGCCGATTTCTTCCGTTGGACACGCTAGAGTTACCCTTTTCCGCTTTGGCGATCTCCGGCTTCTTGATCTTTGGGAATTTTATATTGAATTGGGCTAGTGTTGCGGTTGATGAACCCATTGCTATGACGACTATGGCTAAAAGTATTCCTTTCATTGTTTTCAATCCTTTTCTTAAAAAAAATTATGCTTCTACTAAAAGTGTCGCCAGTTTTTAAAACCTTTCGCTTTTATTTTCAGACACAAAAAAAAGACGACCAAAGCCGTCTGAGAAAGTAGAAAGTTTTACTCATGAACGAGAGCAAGAAGTGGCAAGTTCGGAAGATAGGAATTAAATTATCCGGCAGCTCAAATGAGGATCTAAGGTTTTGCTAAAGATCGTGTTTGCACGGACCTAAACTTTCTAATTCACGCGAAATTGAAAGTCTGCGGCCGATTCATTTTCGCCAGCGACATTTTTGCCGTAGAGATTGATTCGATAATCACCCTTAGGCAGATTCTTCGCTGGAACGACAAGATTCAATGTGGATCGCTGAGGTCTTAAAATACCGCTACGGAAAACTACATTCCCGTTTCCGTCCGTGACATTTGCTTGAAAGTGCTTGTAATCAGCGGCTTTAAGGTTCAACTGAAATGTCGCACCGTTCGAATTCTTCGGCAAATCCAACTCGTTCAATCTGCCATCAGAGCGCAAAGTTCCTGCGAAAAGTGCCAAAACTGGATTCGGAGCAACTTTTGGGGTCGGTGTCGTCGTTTCGGGTACTTTCGGCGGTGCCGACGTCGGAGATGGTGTGGGCAAAACATCAGTATTCGTTTTTGGATCTGCGTTGACCTTTAAATCGGCGTTAACTCGTGCATTCTCGATATTTGCGTTTGTTCTGGCGTTTGAAAGTTCTACGTTTGCCCGATCGGTATTACGACCGACTTCCGTCGTTCCTGTATCGAATGCTCGATAGATGAACCAGCCCCCGAAAACCAAAATGAGGATTGAAAATGCTGAAGCAAAAGCAAATTTTGGTGTTTGAAACCAACTGCCAAACTTACTCCAAAAAGATTCGGGTTCGACTTCACGACTTGTCGGTGAGCTCAGTTCGGTTATAAGCTGACGCGAAAACTCGACCTTCTGACGGCGTTTTTTTGTATTGAGAAATTGGGTTTCAAACTTAGATCTCTCGTCGTGATCCATCCAATTGCGAACATACTTTTCGATCAGATCGGCCTCGAACGCTCGCATTTCGTCAAGTAATTCGGGTTTTGAGGCAAACTCTTTTTCAAATTCAAATCGCTCATCGTCAGCCATGTCGCTGAAGAAGAACTTTCCGAATTTGGTATTGTTTTCAGTTTGTTTCTTCACTTTTTCCACTCAATTATAGTGTCCCGACCCGAGGAAACGTTTCGTTATTCTCCGCGGCAATCTTTCGTGCACCGCTCTAATTTTGATTTCAAGCGGCTGACGCGGATTCGCAAACTGTTGATAGTAAGGTTCAGTTGTTCGGCTAAGATCTTGCGTTTTGGGATCATCGTGGCTTCTTCCGCATCGAAGTATTCGACCAAAAGTTTGCGTTTCGTCTCGGGCAGTTTTGCCAGACATTTTCGCAAACAATCAAGATCGAGCAGTTTCAATTCTTCTGATTCAAAGTTTTCAGTAAAACTTTCTGGGTCCAATATATCAACTAGGTCTACATTCCGCAGAGCCTTACGCTTATGTTCCATCACCACGAATTTGGCGATGGTAATGCTAAAAGCTTCAATATTTTCGATAACTTCGTGATTGAAGATCTTTTTCGTAACCCTGTCAAAAACAATGTCCGTCAATTCTTCTGTATTTTCGCAATCACGCCATTCAAAAAAACTTTCCAGGCTATAACGTAATTGAAGGTACTTTTCTGCTGCCCTCTCTTTATCAGGGTCAAACGCTTGCAGCAGACGTTCAAGATCTGTATTTGATGGATCGTCGAGCATTTTCTATTGTCGCCAATCGCCGAGCAAAGTAAACGCACTCCAGTAAAATGGAGACCTGTAGCGCGGAATCTTCTTCATTTGGAGCTTCGCTTGTCGCAAAGCCGCCGAGACGGGCATTTTCTTTTCAAGTAGATTTTGATAGAAGAGCTTCATAAATTCAGCCGTTGCCGAATCATCAACTTTCCACAAACTTGCCACGATCTTGTTAGAGCCGGCATACAAAAAACCACGCGATAATCCTATCAGGCCTTCGCCGCGGATGTCTTTGCCGAGTGCGGTCTGACATGCGGATAGGACGACCAACTCACTGGAAATATTAAGGTTATAGATTCCATCAAGATTCAAGAAACCGTTTTGCGGAACACCTTTTTCGTTGAAAAGTGAAAGCAACAAACCTGAATCGGCAGGTTTTGAGGTGTTCAAAAATCCGTGCGTCGCAAAGTGCAGAATTCGATAATCCGACAAATTCCGGTTACCAATATTCTCGATATTTGCCGCAAAATCCGTTTGTAGATCTATCTTCTCTTTATCGGCAAAAGTGGAGATATTCAATGCTTCCTGGCGGGAAGTGATTAGACGTGGCAGTTTATTTGCAAACCACTTATTTGCAATAACTTTCTGCGAACCATCGCGTTTAATTCGAGCGTCGTTTTCATCAAAGACCGGATCGGCAAAGATCGCAATCGTCTTTTTATAAAGCTGTGGACTCGCTGAATTCTCGCGAATCTGAGCCAGGACCGACGCCGAAGGCAAGATCACTATTTCATTCTCATCTGCCAAAAGTTTCGTTGGCGAATTTGGAGATCTCAACGCCGAAAACGGCAAGTATTGTAGAGTTCCTTCGGCAACTATCGCCAGTCGTTTTCCTGAAACGCGTGAATTTATTTGACCGAATAAAATGTTGCTCAGATCACTAGAAGCTTTCGTTACTAGCTCTTTTTCATTCGCGTTGTCAGCGACAATCAAGTTATAGAAAACATTTGCCTTATCTTCGATCTGCCGACGGGAAGGCAAAACGAAAACGTCGATCGAACCTTTCGTCACAAGCCACAAAAAACTACGCTTTTCTCCCAGTTTGTATTGAAGCAAAACGGTGTTTTCGTCCACGAGACCATTGATCTCGGCGGCTGAAACAGTTTTTCCTTCCGCCAGATCGGAGAATTTCGGATTGTTTTTTCTCAGTTCCAAGCGAAACGTTTCCGTCTGGTTACTCAACGTTTTGATCTCGTTGTTGATCTTCGCAACCTGTTCGGCAGTCGGATTCTCGCTGAAAAGCCTTTGCCGCGAATTGTATTTATCGTTTAGCTGAGATTGAGAAGCCGTAAATTTCGCCAGCAGATCCGTATCGATCCCTTGTTTGAAATCAATATTTGCTTGCTGTAAAAGTTCGATCAAACTTCGCGAACGAGAGCGTTCACTCAACTCTAAAGCCCTCGCAACGTGCGAACTATCTTTTGTTTTTTCAGACTGCAATACCAGCAGTTCAATGTAGAGTTCGTAAAACTGCTGAACCGTCGAAAAATAAGCATAACGCACTTCCGATCCTATCAATTCACCCCGAATTGTCTCTACGATATCTAAGCCTTTGCTGACATTCAAAATTGCCTTTTCAAAATCGCCGTCATTCTTTTTTGCAACTGCCAACACATACAAACTTTCGGCTTCCATTCGTCTATCGCCCAATTCGACGGAACGAATATACGCTTCTTCGATGTTTTCTCGACTGGCGCCGTTCTGCGATCGATCGGCCTGAACTTTACCGAGATTGAGCAACGAATTTGCAATTCCCCACCTATCAACGATTTTGCGGCGTAGATCCAAAGATCGCTGTAAATAGCTGATTCCGTCAGTGTGATCGCCTTTTAGAGACAGATTTGTGCCAATGTTGTTGAGCGTTACGGCAACGCTTCGTTGACCCCGATCTGTTTGATCTTCATTTTTTATCTCGAGCGATTGACGGAAAAAGGTATCGGCTTCGGCGTGATTTCCAAGGCGCATATACGCATACGCGAGATTGTTCAAATAAATGCCGATGCTTGGACGATTACCGATTTCCCGCTGGATTTTAATGGCTTGATTGTAGTTGGCTATCGCTTTCTCGAACTCACCTAAATCATTGTAAATAATGCCCAAATTGTTGACCGACGAGCCTTCGTATTGACGATTTCCGATGTCCTGCCAAATTTCCAAACTCCTGGTATAAACGTCTAAAGCATTCTGTATTTCGCCTAATTGTTCATATATTAATCCGCTCGAAAGGAGCGCAATGCCTTCCCATACCCCGTCTTTTTTAGTTTTTGAAAGTTCAATTATTTCCCGCCAAATTGCTAAGGCCTCACGCCGACCTTCGATCGTCCCTTTCGCCCTTGCAACGCTCGTTGCTTCAGCAAGTTTCGTGATCTTTCTTGCCGCTTCATTGATTTGAAGATCTTCAGCCACAGTTTGCCGAATTTCCTTTAGCAGAATGGTAAATTTGGCAAACGGCGAACGCGGATTGGCAGGCGTAACGAGAATTTTATGAACGCCTGTTTGCAAAGCAGTTACCAAAATCAAATCATCACCAAACAATCCGCTCGGCGATTCAGTTTCGATAAATCGCTCGCCTGACGGGCTTTCCGCCGCCAGCGACACATCGATCCCATTTTGAATGATCTCGACGCGACCAGTTTGACCTCGAGACAAATGAACATGAAAAATCTGCGTTTCACCACCTTTTATTTCAGATTCCTTTTGGAGATCAAGCGGCAGATCAATGGGACTGCTCTGAGCAAATATTTGCGGAATTGTGAAACCAGAGAAAAATAGAAATAAGAATAGACAAGCGAAGCAATAAGTGAATAGACCATTGAAAAATTGTCGTTTTAACTTAATCATTTAGCTTTTTCTCACTTCGCAAATTCAACGATCGTGAGCGACCTTTACCTTATTACTATCTGTCTTCGAAAACCTTCCACGGTCCATCAACTACGGAGAATATTGTTGAAATCGTCGTCGGCTGTTAAGTCAGTATTTTCGATAATGATAACGAACTTTGAGTGTTTCGGAAAGAATGGGACGTAAGGGACGTTGATATTTACGTCAAACCTCGGTTACAAGGGTGAATCCGTTTAGCACGAACATAGTTTGGCGCCGACTTCGTATTCGACCATCTTAAGGAAAGACAAAACCGCAGAAGATCACGTCGAGCACCCTTGTTATCGACCGGCATTTTTCGCCCAGAGTGTGACGCTCGGCGTGAAATTTGTGAGGCTTCACTGAACTAGCCGCAGCAACTCGGTGCGACGGCTAGGATCATGAATTAGGTTGTGAATAAATTCTTGAGACTACTTGTCACCTACGTGGACGTCGATGCCGATCAACTTCCATGAACCATCGTCCATAACATATTTGAACTCAAAGTTCGCCTTTTGTGGTTTGGTGGGATAAGTTCCTTTGACGATCAAAGCGTCCATCCCTTGAACAGTTTCGAACTTAGGCTCGGGTGAAAATTCGGCATCGAGCGGGGCAACGGCCTTGTTGAAATTGTAGATCTCTTTCTTTTCGAGGAAGACCTTGAACGCCTCATCCAGCTTATCGGGCGTGGTGGTGTCACGCCAAACTTTCGCAGTTTTCTTGTGAAAGTCGGAGAAGTCTTCGCCCTGAACTGCATCGCCGAACTCTAAAAACGACGTTTTGACAAGTGTCTGAAGCTTATCCTTCGATGGAATTTCGGGCTTGACGTTGCTCGTGGATGTCGAACTGCCGCCGCTCTTCTTGTAAACAACGCCGTCGATGGTCATCTCGCCGTTTGCGGGTGGCTTGTCGAGTTTCATGGGCGAACCCATACCGAGCAGGCCGATCTTGAGGGTTTTATCTTTTTCGCTGACCTCGGCCTTTCCGCCTGAAACGGAAGAGCCGCCGATCTTGTAATCGGCACTGCTGTCGCTGCGGATCGTTATCGTCGAGCCGTCGTTGGCACGCCAGGCACCGACGAATTCAGGGCCGACGGGTTTTGCGTCAGCCGCACTGCTGCCTCCGCAGCCTAGTGCGACGGCGAGTAATGCACAAAGAGCAATGGTTAAAGTGACAAGATTCTTGTTCATAATATCTCCTTTGGTATTCATCGAATGCGGTCATTTACGCCAAGGTTTGAGCAAGCTTGACCAACTTGCGGCGGTTCGCTGGTATTCAGTCTGACAACGTTCGGCTCGAGCTTTCGGTAGGTAGCCGTCGGTAACGATATTTGCGTATTTGGCGGAATTTGAGCCGTAGATCATGCACAGCGAATTGTAAAACCGCTGTTCCTGTAAAAGGTGTTCGTCGGCCAGGTCACGTTTGCTGGTTGCCGAACGTTTCGACTCGATCTTAAATGCGTCAGCGGCAGCGAAGACGGCTCGCACTCCTTCTTCGCCAAGTTCATTAAGATTGATAAACGCGGAACAGCGGTCGGCAGCGTCTTCTTCGTTGCCGGTGATCGGCAGCTCGTAAACGTCGATCAGAGCGTGGCCGATCTCGTGGAGAAAGACGAATCTAACGGCGTCGAACATTTTTTCGTAAGCTTTTTCGTCGGGTGTGCCGCTCTCGCGGAAGACCTGATAGTAGTGCTCCATCAGTTCGTAACAGACGGTGACGGTCTGATCGTTCGAATCGTAGAACGCGTTCGTTTCGCCGCAATCTTTGGTTCGAAGTTCAATGTCGTAAGGCAGAATAAGCGAGCGGTTCAGCCTCTCGGCGGCATTCTCGAGAAGTTTTGCCTTTTTTACTTGGCGGTCGATCTCCGCGTACTTTGCGTTTGTCACGCCGAGGTAAGTGACCTTGAAATCGCCTTCGTCTTTTTTGGTCGCGGTCGATTCCGTCGTCAGAGCTGTTGTTTTGTTTACGGCTGGTGAC
>JBBRUA010000063.1:0-12013 GCA_038248245.1 Pyrinomonadales bacterium
CGTCATGGAACTGCCCGGTATTTAATTGAAGTGGATTAGTCGCGGGATCCATGTATGGCTGAAGTGTGCTTGCCACTGTGCCGAAGAAGGTTTCGCGACCGGCTATTCCCAGCATGATGCTCTTATCAACACCCGCAGATACTGACTCACCAATTATTTCGGCTGCGACTCTCGCGGCGATGACCTTTTGGTCCATGGATAACTTATATTGAGCCTTGGGTCCATTATCCGCTAGCACATGAACCCGAATTGCTCCACTTTCGACTAAAACGCCATTTTCCATGACGTTGACTTTGTCCTCTGTAACACTAAATTGAATTTGAGAAACTCCAGTTTCAGCAACTTGCGTAGAAGTAAACGTGTATTGACGCCGTTCGACGACGAGTTCCACATGTGTTTCCGCAAGCAAAACCTGTTCCTGACCCATTCCCGTCGCTAGCCCGATTCCCATTCCGCCGCCGGCATTATTGCCGGGACACCGTGTGCCGCAAGCCCCGGTAGTCTCCGAAATTAAGCCCAACGGATCGACGAATTTGTACGGCGAATTCAGGACGTACGAATAACGGTTAAACGTCTGCGGATTCTTGATCGATGCTGAAGCGGTCAACGGATCGACTGACGTAAAACGACCGTGTGTTGTGTTGTAGTAACGAGCCTGGGCGAACTGGAGTCCTGATTCCGAGTCTTTTTCGTAGCCTGTGTAGTCCTTTCGCACTTCGTCCGGCGTATAGCCATTGCCGCTACCGTCGCTGACACGCTGTGCAGACACAACCTCATCACCAAACGCCGTAAAGTCTTTGCGATTGGTAACCGCACCGTTCTCGTTCGTCATTACACGCGGACTGCCGAGATGATCCGCAGTCATATAGCTTACCTGTTGCACGCTTGCCAGAGCGGTCGAATACTCGGCAACAAGTTGCCCCAACGCGTCATACACGAATACAGTATTCTCTGAACTAGTTTCCTTCTTCACTCGACGCCCTTCGCCATCGTATTTGTAAACTGCATCAGGCGTTGAACCGCTGTTTGTCGCTACGAAAAACTCCTTCTGATGATTCTCCGCATCATACACAAACCGCTCACCGGCGGCATTTACGGTCAATGATCCATTTGCATCGTAAGTGTAACCGCTTTGCGAAATCCGATTGGTGCTGGTCGAGATGGTCGGATTGCAAACCGCTGCTGAACAGCTACCCAACGTCGTCGTATCACTGCCCGTTGTATTGAAACGCCTGTTGCCGTAGCGATCATAGTCAAAGGTTTGTTTCCAAGTCTGTGTCGAAGAAATACTCTCGGTCGCAGATAAAAGCCGGTTCAGGTCGTCGTATGTGTAGCTCTGTATCGCCGTGAAGCCCGAAGTGCTTCCGACCGTGGGAACAGTAATTTTCTGCTCGCGCATAGAGCCATTGTTATCGTGATTGCCGGTGGTGTCGTATTTGTACTCCAGCTTTAACAATCCCGTATCGGTAGCTGAGTTACCTAGTCCTATCTGCGTGATCTGTTGTCGAGAATTGTAAGCCGCGTTTTCCCAACGTCCGTTTCCGAGCTTCATGCTGGTAATCGAGCCGGAAGCATTTCGTGTGATGTCATTAAGATAAATCTTAGAGATGCCGCCAGACTTTTGTGAAGAAACAGATGCAAGTTCTCCATTCTGATCGAGACTGTTTGTTACCACTCTTCCCGACGGATAAGTCTCGGTCAACATCGCTCCCGAAAGGTCGTAGGTGTAACCGGTCGTATAAGTATTTCCATCCGTGATCTGCTGATGAGCCGTTGGCCTGCCAAAAAAGTCGAATGCTGTGTAGTTTGTTTTAGACACCGACGATTTTATCCCCGTGGTTTTTCCTAAGACTCTTCCAGTAGCCGTTACGGTTGTGTCAGACTCGTTTTTATACTTGCCGTCATAGTAAAAATAAACATCAAAGAATCGCAGTGCCCGACCCCGTTTTCCCCTTCCTTGCGTGTGCATCCCAAACTACGGAACTTATTTTCCACTCACCGCGAAAGGCGGTGAGCCTAAATATAATTTCACGGTCAAAATCCGGCATGGCCTGAGAACTCAGTAGTGTGGTTACCGTGGCGACATGGATCGTCTCAAACTCGGTATGAACGTCAGTTATTCGCATCGGTCCTATCGCTATCCACGCCGGAATGTCATCAAGCAAAATGGCTTTTTCCATTTCCGACAATATTTGAAAATTCGGAACGGTTGTTCCACGACGCTTTTGCTTTTCGGAGAGAACGGGCTGTTTTCGGGGCAGGACTCGAATCAAAAGCTTAAGTTCATCTAACTTGCCATCTCGGGCAAGATTACAATATTGACGAACCACAGCTTCGACATGTTCCTTCGGAGTTCTCTTTGCCACAGAGTGCCTTATTGGCGGCGAGGCAAGAGGTGAAGGTGCCGGCGATTGATTCGCCGACCTTTGCTGGGCTTGCGATTTTAGTATTGAACACCCAGATAAGCCAATTGTGACGCAAATTACTAAAATCCCGGTTAGATTACCAAAATATAACATAAATCGATTCTCCGCTATTCAGCATTAATTGATCGTTCACGAATCAGAAGGTTCTTCAAATTCTCTCTCTGAATCCAGTGTCGTTCAGACAATATCTGAGACCTCGTAACAATCAGATTCCCAATTTTAAGGCCCCATTTACGAAGCTCGTCTCTATCAAAATGAAATGGTTTCGGTCGTTTTCCTTGTTCCTCAGTCGCCCAATATGTCTTGCCCGGCCCGCCAAAACTCGAGATCATAGCTGCGAATCGAGAAACCAAGGTATTTGTCGGGGTATTGCCTTGCCCATAGTAGACCTCTTCGAAAAGTGTTCGAACCGCACTTTGAATGGCTGCAACCATCCCCTTAACAGGAGATTTTATAGTGCGATGGTCAAAATAGGCATCTTCGCCAAAGACTACATTCACCAAGGTATTTATAGTACTAATCAGTTTCGCCTTCTCAGCCTCCTGTTTGGCCCGAAGTCGTGCCATTGGATCTGTCTGGCTTGAAACGTTGGTTGGCACACTTTGCTGATTAGAGTTAAACGGTCGCCCGTATGCGGCTGCATACGCAATTTGCGGTGGAACACCGAGTGCCATCAGGCTCCATGCCCGTACGGCGCTTCGCTCGCGATCAGTCAGGGGCATGCTTACCTGCGGGCCGTAATCCATTCCTGTCGTCAACCCGATACCCATTCCACCGCCGGCATTATTGCCGGGACACCGTGTTCCGCACGCACCTGTATCCTCAGAGAGTAACCCCAAAGGATCGACGAATTTGTACGGACTATTTAGAACGTAGCTGTACCTGTTAAAAGTCTGCGGATTCTTGATCGATGCCGAAGCTGTTAGCGGATCGACTGATGTAAAACGACCGTGAGTGGTGTTGTAGTAACGAGCCTGGGCGAACTGGAGTCCTGATTCAGAGTCCTTTTCGTAGCCGGTGTAGTCCTTTCGCACCTCGTCCGGCGTATAGCCATTGCCGCTACCGCCGCTGACACGCTGGCTCGACACAACCTCATCACCAAACGCCGCAAAGTCCTTTCGATTGGTGACCGCACCGTTCTCGTTCGTCATTACACGCGGACTGCCGAGATGATCCGCAGTCATATAGCTTACCTGTTGCACGCTTGCCAGAGCGGTCGAATACTCGGCAACAAGTTGCCCACCGCCGTCATAGACAAAAATTGTCGTCTCCGTAGTGCTCACTTTCTTGATCCGACGACCTTCCCCGTCATAAGAATAAGTCGCGTCGGCGATCGAACCGCTGTTTGACGCTACGAAAAACTCCTTCTGATGATTCTCCGCATCATAACCAAACCGCTCACCGGCGGCATTTACGGTCAATGATCCATTTGCATCGTAAGTGTAACCGCTCTGAGAAATTCGATTTGTGTTCGTAGAGATCGTCGGATTACAATCGGCTGAAGAACAAATTCCAAGAGTCGTTGTCTTGCCTCCAGTCGTATCAAACCGCCTGTTGCCGTAACGATCGTATGTAAACGTCTGCTTCCAGGTCTGGGAGCTCGAGACCGTCTCAGTCGCAGACTGCAAACGATTAAGATCGTCGTATGAGTAGCTTTGTATCGCCGTAAAAGCTGAGTTACTACCAACGGCCGGAACAGTGATCTTTTGTTCCCGCAAACTGCCGTTGTTATTCGTAGTACTTGGCGTGGTGTAACTGTATTCGAGTTTCAAAAAGTCAGTAGCCGCATCAGTAGTACCAAGCCCGATCTGCGTGATCTGCTGCCGATTATTGTATGAGTAGTTTTCCCAACGACCGTTGCCTAATTGAAACTTAGTCAATTGGCCATTCTTGTCATACGAGAATGCATCGGCATAAGTCCAGTATCCGGAGCCTGAATTCTTCTTGCTCTGAACCTGAGAGAGATCGCCGTCCTGGTCAGTTGTGAATCTTACTTTGCGGGTTGAGGGATAAGTTTCTTCGACGAGAGCACCGGCGATGTTATATTCATACGCCGTGTCGTAGTCCACGCTATCGGTCGTTTGCCGATGAGTAAGTAATCTGCCAAAGATATCGAAACTCATATACTTAGTTTCGGATGCACTGCTTGTGACCTTCGTTGTTTTGCCCTTCGAAAAATCCGGCACGGACGCCAACCCCTTGCCGTCATAATAAAATGATACATCAGGCGTCCCCGAATCGGAATAATTTCTTACTTTGATGCGGTTAAATGAATCGTAAGTTCCCTCGATGTACCAACCTTTCGCATCCGTCGTCTTTGTAATGTTTCCGTTGTCGTCGTATTCGTACTTAGCAGACCACGCGGTGTTGCCAGTAACCGGATCGGTCGCGCTAAAGCCTCCATATGTCTCCTGTTCGACCTGTTTGGCAAATAGCAACCTTCCAATGCTGCTATGCATGAAATAACGGTTTTGTTCGCCTTGTACTGTCTTTCGCAAATTGCCGAGAGTGTCGAACGCGTAGTCGGTTGCTAACGCCGACGAAGTGGGGTCTTCGATAACTCGAACCATGTTCCCCGACGCATCCGAAAATCCTTTGCGTTTCTTACCAGCCTGATCCGTGATCGTTTTTGTCACGCCAACAGGAGACGATGTCGAAATGCCATAGTCGGTAGTAACAGTCGATGAATCGGGCAATGTAACCGACGTAACTCTACTGGCGTTGTCGTACGTATTTGTCGTCCAGATCTTTGTATCGCCGGTTCGATACGGATTGGAAACTCGACTAACGCGGCCGTCGGAATCGAATTCCTTTTCGACAAAGACATTTCCTTCGGAATTGACTTCTTCGGCCTTGTACGCTCGGCCTAGCCCGTCGAAATAGGTTATAGATTCGGCATAGTGTGTATCGTCGATCTGCGTCTTACTCTTGACCCAATAGTTGCCCGTCTCGTCGTGATAGATAGTTTCAGCCGTGCCGCCGACCTGTGTTTCAGTTCCGCCTATGTAATTCTTTACCATCAACGGGCGCAATGTGTTCGCGTCGTATGTGATCCGTGTTTCGAGATTGTTAGCGTCCTTTGTCGTCAAGGGCAGTCCCGTCGTGTAATCAAATGTCGCATAGGTGATGAACGCGCTGTTCGATCCGTATGTATTTGTTGAGTCTGGCACGGACGAGGTCACCTGAATCGGAAAAGCATGATGCGTACCGTCAAAAGTCGTCGTCGTCGTATTGCCGTTGGCGTCGGTTGATGCAGTCTGGTTTCCATAACTGTCAAACACCGCCGAGGTCTTCACAGCATTCGTAGTCGTCAGCGGATAACTGTCGCTTCGCACGGTTCCGCCTTTGTACGAATCCCAAACCCAACTACTCGTCGGATTGCCTCGATAACCCGGCGACGAACCGCTCTCGTCATATTTAGTTTCGCTATGACTAACAACAGTGCCAGAACCGTCTTTGGTCTTCGACACAGTTACAAGGCCGATCATGTTCTGATTCGTGTAATAGCTTGCCGTTCCCGAATAACTGGAATCGTTCTGCAAATAGGTGAGCTCGGTGCTCCGAACGGGCGAAGCTGACGGCGTAGGCGTTGGAACTGGCGTTGGATTGGCACTCGGCCCATCCTCACGGGCGAAGTTTTCTCCGTAAACCAAACTGCTGCTCGTGATCGAGGAGAAAGCATACTGCGTCGTCTTGTTCACCAATACCGGCGTATTTCGATTGCTTAAATTGCCTTCGTACTCAAACCTGGTCGTCGAGGTAACGCCGTTTCCATCTGCCTGATAAACCGCCGATTCTTCGTAATCGACACGCGGATGCCACTGGGCCAATCCGCCCATGAGGGTGTACGTCCAATGGGTCAGCTTTCGAGAAAGCATATTCCCGGCGCTGTCGAATCCGCGCTCCTCATACGCCATGCCGGCCAGCGAGTTGTCGTATCCAAAGATAGACTCACCCCAACCAGCATCTATCCCGCGATGAAGGAATCGGTCGGACTGTGTTCCGTCCGGATTTACTGTACTTACCTTGTAGCCGCTCGGTGCGGCGTATTCGGCACTATACGACCATTCGTAAGGCGTCGTATCGCCTGTTGATTCATAAAGCTTACGGTTAACAACACCGAAATTTGATATCGAACCCAGATTGGTGGGATCAAGCATTGAAAGCGTTGGCACGACTGCATAGGTAAAATTCTCTTTACCTCCGGTCGGATAGTAGATCCACTCCATGCGTCCGTAGACATCGTAGCTGAATTTATAACTTGTTCCGGTTGGCAGTTCGATTTCGGCTAAGACCACTGGGTTGAACAAAGAAGAATCTACCAGGCGCGCACTTTCGCCGCCACCAAACAAATATGTTCCTGACGTACGGCTGCAATACGACGGATTATAAGGCGGATTGCCGCCCGGATAACAAGTTTCTAAATTGCCAACGTATCTGAGGCTGTCGGAGTAGGTCGTTAGTGCACTCTCGGCCTGGGAAGCACCTTTCAGCAATTTCCAGTGAAACTTGTAAGTCCCGCCAACCCCGGGCATCGCATACTCGATAGGTACCTCGGGATCAGTTGCGGACGGCGGTTGCTGACCAAACGGGATGGCAAGCGTGCGTCCCAAAGTATCCGTCCAATAGCCATTTAGGTATGTCGAATTCGGCGCATTGTAGGTTGTATAGTTGCCATTCCGATCCGTGTAGGTTGTTGCCTTGCGGTCGTCCGGGTGCGAGTTCGAATTCTCGAAGTCGTAAAACGATCCGTCAGGCATCAACAACCTGTATGTGCTATTCGTCGAGTTCTGAACGTATATGAGGTTTGAGCCATCGGCAGCATAATACGTTGCGTTCCAATTGCCGGGATTCTGTGGTCCTTCGGACGGAGTACCGCTACTCACAAACGAGATGGCTGTATCGTCAGGGCGCATTTCGTGGGTTTCACCGCTGGGTAAGTGAACAATTATTCGTCGAATGTAGGAGTACGGGTACGATTGGTTGCCACCCGTTGAGGTGGGACAGCCGTCTTCCGATCTCGATATTCCGGTTCCGTCACTGTTATAAAAAACGTACGCTCCGGCGTACTCGATATATGGAGTCGCCATGCTCGTCGTCCAACCTGAAGCAGAGTTTTCAGCGAAATTAGCAAAATAGTGTGGACGGCAAGTGCTGTAATTACCACCCGGACTGGGGCTGCTTTCGTTATATTCCATTCGCCACAACTTCGACGAATAGTTCATGCTGATCGGCACGTTGATGCCTCTGCCCGGATAGTTGCCAAGCGGAAGGCTAAACTCCATTGCCAGCGTCGACGGATTGACTCTGCCGCCGCCCTTTAAGGCGCTGTCGGATGTATTCGTGTTTCCTTGATTCTGAGCAAACGAAACCCAGACAGAGGCAGCCAATGTGATAATGAGTGTGAGTGTTAGTTTCTTCATTGTATGGCTCCTTTATCTTCTCCAGAGTGATGGGACGGGGATGTCGTCGCTGGTGCCCCAGGCTTCGTCGCGGAGGGCGTTTGATGAGCCGCTCTTTCGGATGTACCAGTGGCCGAGAGTTCCGGCTGGCGTGTCGACGGGTCGCCAGACTGCAATATCGACCTTGCCGTCGGCGTCGTAGTCGTTTTGGACTGGGATGTCACTTGCGAGGTCCCCCGACGGAGTTGTCGTCGTGGTCGAGGTTCCGGCGGTATTGAGAACGATCCACGACGCTCCGCTGCGGACGGCGTAGTTGGCTTTGCCGTCACCGTCGTAGTCGCCGGGGACGGGTTTGTCGCCGGTCGCCCCGATCGATGTCGATTGCGATGATGAAGTCGTGCTTTTGAATGTGTAAAAGGTGTGGTCGCTGTCTCGCCAGAGAGCGAGATCAGCCTTGCCATCGCCGTCGAAATCGGCGGGTGCCGGGATGTCCGCCGACGATCCGTAAGCCGTATACATCAGCGTCGCGTCGGAACTGCGGATAATGTACCAAGTTCCCGAAGATTGCCGGTAAACCGCAACATCGGTCTTCCCGTCACCGTCGTAATCGGCAACGGCTGGCAAGTCGGTCGAAAGCCCGAGTGAAACCGTGTAATAACTGCCGTCCGACGATTTGGTAATGTACCAAATCCCAGTTGAAGGCCGAAAGACTGAGAAATCCGTCTTCCCATCACCGTCGAAATCACCCTGAATCGGCTTGTCACCGCTCGAACCGAACGAGAAAGTTGTCTGTGCCGACCCAGCACCGCCAAGAACATACCAGACACCACTCGAAGGCCGCCATACTGCCAGATCAGCCGGAGGTGCAGCGTTGGCGTTGGCATCTTCGACAGCGAGCAATCTGGAACCGGCGTAGATATATTCTTTACTCAATTGCGGAGTCGCCGTCGGGAGCGGTGCAGCCATCGGGTTTTAACTGCTCGATGCGTTATTCGGCAACTTCGAACCAAACCAGCCGGTCTTCTCGCCGGTCATCGCGTCCGTATTCGGCAGCCAGCCGTTTTTGGCAAACGCTCCGATGACGATCAAGGTGATCAGAAAGAGAGTGGACAACGAATAGATAAGCCGACGGCGGCTTGCATTTGTGGTTCGTGAGGTCAGAGACATATGAGTTCTCCTGTGGAAACCTAAATGAGCTGTTAACTTAACGGTAAATGAAAATCGATTTGTTTAGAGAAATTACAACACCGGGCATCTCAAGACAAGACTTTTCTTCTGGGACTACAAAAATGTGTCTAAAGTTCCTGACTCACTTTTACTCTTAAATCGCCGTCATTATTGCAAAGCGGAATAATTCGACCAAACATAAAATAGTATAAAACGTGAAGAAAACGGCATTTTCCGAACAAAAACCAATTATTTTGTAAAAAAGATCAACCTTCACTAAACAAAAAACGAGTAAAACTCGACAAAAAACAGTCTACATTGTACGAACGACAATCAATACCGTACATAAAACAGTCTACATTCCATAAAGGCATAACGATCCTCTACAAAACACTGTATTTTCAACATGACAAACGAGAAAACTTGGAAATAATTGAGCTGCACTACATATAGAACGACGCAGATTCGACAAACAAGTGATAAAACCGTGTAGAAAAACAATTTTTGTTCACAATTTAACGGTTTTTCGTCCTAGCAAAGTGAATTTTCTTCAGAGCAAGACCGCTATACTCTGTAGTAAAGTCATTTTGCTGAATAAAAAGACAATGCATTTGCATAGGTGTTCCGATGCCCCTGTGCAGAAAGCCTGTATTTCTTTAGCAAAGAACCAAATCGGGGTCAGGCCTGCAATATTGCAATTCTTTTTCATGGTGTTGAATTATGATAGCGATTAAAACTTGGTTATGGCAAGGAAATTGAGAATAGAGGTCGAGGGCGGGCTTTACCACGATCCTCGCCGATATAACCGGCCTCAATAGCTCGCCAGTCAGCCGTAGATACGACGCCGCCACCCGCCGTCCCCGCATCGACCCCGAAACGGCAATATTGGTCACCCAGACGATCAAACTATACAAAGCCGCGAAAAGAATTTCACTTTTGCAGGCCTGCCCCTCCTTTTTTGCCTTCATTTTCCACTTTCCACTTTCAAATGGGCCGATTGTTAGAAATCTCAACCCTTTGAGCTAAGAAACGGACCCTAAAGTCTTTATAAATGTGTTCTAGAATACAGATGCGAGAGTGTGCAGCGATTACAATAATCTCCATCAATACGGAGGAATAGTCATGAATAAGAGCGACGAAGGGAAAACGATTTCTTACTGGGAGGCAACCGAAGATCTACCCGAGGGACAGACGAGGTCTGTAAACACTGGCTACGACGTTTGTATCGTCGGCGGGGGAATTGCCGGCTTGACTACGGCTTATTTGCTGGCCAGATCAGGTAAAACGGTTTGTGTTGTAGATGACGGCCTGATCGGTGGCGGTGAAACCTGCCGAACGACGGCCCATCTTTCAAATGCTATCGACGATCGCATCTATCGGATCGAGAAATGGCACGGCAAGGAAAAAGCAAAGCTTGCTGTGCAGAGTCACGTTCGGGCCATTGACGAAATAGAGCAAATTATCAGAAATGAAAAGATCGATTGCGATTTTACAAGATTGGATGGATATTTGTTCGACGACGGGGACGGCGAAGACGATCTGGTCGAGGAGCTAGCAGCGGCGCACAGGTGTGGGTTATCAAATGTTGATTGGGCACAAACAGAGCTTTTTAAAGAACACAAAACTGGCCGCTGCCTCCGTTTTCCTGATCAGGGACAGTTTCATATTTTGAAATATCTTCGCGGGCTCGCCGATTCGATAGAAGCAAATGGCGGCACTCTTGTCTCCGGTTCGACTGTGACCCAATGGAAAGGCGGCGATAGTCCCGAAGTAAAACTGGCCGACGGAAACACGATCACCGCACCGTCTTTGGTACTTGCGACAAACTATCCGTTGATGAGCAATATGTTCCCCGAACTTATGCCCTATCGAACGTATGTTCTGGCTTTTCGCATACCCGCGAATACGATCGATGCGGCATTGTTCTGGGACACGCAGGACCCCTACCATTACCTGCGGACGCAGCCGGACGGTGACAGCGAAGTTCTGATCGTAGGCGGCGAAGATCACCGTACCGGTCAGGAGAACGATGGTGAAGCAAGGTTCGAGCGGCTGGAATCGTGGACGCGGGCACGTTTTGTCGATGTGGGCGAGGTGCTCTATAAATGGTCCGGTCAGTTTCTGGAAACGCACGACGGCTTGGCGTTTCTAGGCAGATATTCGGGCAGCGAGCCTAACGTTTATATCATCACCGGTGATTCGGGCATGGGAATGACGCACGGGACGATCGGCGCAATGATCAATTCCGATCTGATACTTGGAAAAGAAAACGCCTGGGCGGATGTTTACGATCCTTCGCGTTTAGCGACCCAATCATTGAAGGAGGCGATTCCTGAAATAGTTGCCTCAACAACTCCGTACGTCGATTGGGTGACGCCCGGCGACGTGAGTTCAGAGGATGAGATCGGCAAAGGCGAAGGCGCGATCATACGAGATGGCCTGTCGAAAATCGCGGTATTTCGCGACGAAGCCGGAGCTCTGAGCCGTCTGTCCGCGGTCTGTACGCACCTCGGCTGTATCGTTCACTTTAATTCGACTGAAAAAACGTGGGATTGCCCTTGCCACGGATCGCGTTTCGCAACCGACGGCCATGTCATAAACGGCCCGGCCCTCAAGCCGCTTGAGCATGTAGATACATAAAAGTTATTCCTTAACGCACACGAGCGATCCTGAAGCAGCACAACCGTCTTCGTCCGCGTTCAAGCTGTGTGCACGAATTCCCAGGGGCCTTACCCCGATTCCCGTTCTGACTTTTGTTCTTGAGTTTCACACGCCGAATTAGTATTCTCATTGTTCGCCCAACGTGCGGACGTGGCGGAACTGGTAGACGCGCAGGTCTCAGAAGCCTGTTGCCGCAAGGCAGTGGAAGTTCGATTCTTCTCGTCCGCACCAAAATTCTTGTCAAAAACCCCTGCGAGTGCGGGGGCAAGAACCCAAGTATTAGACAAACACCGTTTTTACCCAGATCGATCTATAGTCAGCAGCCACACCAACCGCTCACGACGGGCGATTGCGACC
>JBBRUA010000064.1:0-12004 GCA_038248245.1 Pyrinomonadales bacterium
GAAATCCCTGCCCCAGATTCACCGCTCCGTATTTCATTGCCTCACGCGTCATCTCGCGGATAACGGATTCTGTAAAACTCGCGGCCTTTCTTGAAACTCGATTTTTTGGAACTTTCGAGATATTCATATTGCATATCCTGTTACATTTTTCCGGTGCCATATCCAAGCACTTTCGATTATGTTTTCGAGTTCAGTATGCTTCGGCTTCCATCCTAGTAATTCGTGCGCTTTGGTGGCGTCTGCTACTAGTCTTGACGGGTCACCGCTCCGTCGCGGGGCGATCTTTGCTTCGACCGGCAGGCCTGTCACACGGCGGGCAGTTTCGATGACCTCGTTTACCGAATAACCGTTACCGTTCCCGAGATTGATGAATTCGGAATCCTTGCCGCTGCGAAGATGTGCCAATGCTAGCAGATGAGCCTGACTTAGATCGGAGACGTGAATATAATCGCGTATCGCCGTACCATCGGGCGTCGAATAGTCGTCACCAAAGACAGAAACGTATGGAATCTTACCCTGAGCGGCGAAAAGGACAAGGGGAATAATATGCGTTTCCGGATCGTGATGCTCGCCGCAATCGCCTGCGGCTCCGCAGGCGTTGAAATAACGAAGAGCGACGAATTTAAGTCCGTACGCGAGGTCGTAAGACTCCAGCACGCGTTCTATCATGAATTTGGACCAGCCGTATGGATTGGTCGGTTTTTGCGGATGAAGTTCGTCGATCGGCGTGTATTGGGGTTCGCCGTATGTCGCACAGGTTGAGGAAAAGACGAATTTTTTTACGCCGCGATCCATTAATACCTCTAAAAGTTTTAGCGTCTCGACGAAATTATTCTCAAAATATTTTTTGGGATTCTCGACCGATTCGCCAACGTATGCGTAGGCCGAAAAATGCATACAGGCATCGATCTTGTGTTGGTCCAAAATGCGGCGAATTAACTCTTGATCACCGATACTGCCTTCATAAAACGGAACGCTTTCGTGAATCGCTGAGCGGTGACCGTAAACGAGATTGTCAACAACGACAGGCTCCTCTCCCTTCACTCTCAGATCTTCTACGGCGACGCTGCCTATATAGCCGGCTCCGCCGGTGACAAGTATTGCCATGATTGGGTTATTTCTCCGCCGCCGCGGCCTTATCGTCAACTGAGATCGTCGCCTCGGGTAGGAATTTATTAAAAAGCCGGCGGATCTCCGCCTCGCTATTTGTTCCTACAGCGGCCTTAAATTCTGCAAGAATTTGCTCTACTTCGGACTTCGAATACGTTGCGATCTTGCCGATGAATATTTTTGGATTGCGTGTCTTGAGCAGGTTTTCTCCGGTTATTTCGAGTTCCTCGAAAAGTTTTTCGCCGTTACGGATGCCCGTAAATTTGATATCAATGTCTTCGTACGGCGTGAGGCCGGATAGGCGGATCATGTCCTCAGCGAGGTCGAGTATCTTCACGGGTTGACCCATGTCGAGAATGAAGATCTCACCGCCATCACCCAAAGCACCTGCTTGTAAGACGAGTTGTGATGCCTCAGGGATTGTCATGAAATAACGCGTCATATCTTTGTGAGTGACGGTTATCGTTTCGCCTTTTTGAATCTGTTCGCGAAAGATGGGTACGACCGAGCCGGCCGAGCCCAACACATTGCCAAAACGAACGGCGATGTAATTGGTCCGATAGATCTCGTCGAGTTCCTGAACGACGATTTCTGCAATGCGTTTCGAGGCACCCATGATCGAAGTCGGGTTCACAGCTTTGTCCGTAGAGATCATGACGAAATCAGCGGCACCGAATTCACCGGCGAGGGTTGCCAGCTGTCTTGTCGCGAAAACGTTGTTCTTGATCGCCTCCGCCGGATTTAGCTCCATGAGCGGAACGTGTTTATGAGCCGCGGCATGGAAGATGACCTCGGGACGAAATTGTTCGAATATTTCGCGCATTCGCGGTTCATCACAAACATCAGCGATCAGCGGGATGTAAGTAATATCGGCAAATTCTGCATTCAGTTCGCGACCGATCTGAAACAGAAAATACTCAGCACGTTCGACGAGTAGGATCTGTTTCGGCTCGTAGTTGGTGATCTGCCGAACCAATTCCGAACCGATCGAACCGCCGGCACCGGTGACCATGACAGTTTTTCCGGTTAGAAACTCGTGCAGATTTTGATCGTCAAGTTCGACCTGTTCTCGGCCCAAGAGATCCTCAATTTGGACGTCACGAATGCGACTGACCGAGACGCGGCCGCTGGCGATTTCGTCGAGGCTCGGGACAATTCTCGCCTTGACCGGGATCGAGGTACAGACGTCCATTATGCGGCGTATATCTTTTCCCTGGGCATGATCGATAGCAATAACGACCTGTTCTATCTCGAGATCCCGAACGAGTTTTGCTAGATCATTTGTTGTTCCTAAAACCTTGATCCGGTTAACGCTGCCGCCGCGTTTGCCCCGGTCGTCATCCACAAAGCCGCGTATGTCGAGCTCAGCGTCGAAACGTCCAACCATTTCTTTCGCGAGCGTCGCTCCCATTCGACCTGCTCCTACGAGCAACGTCGGTTTCTGCTTCGCCCGGCGGCGGCCAACGACGGATGTATTTTTTTCGTTCAACTCGTAAAAAAATCTCCTCAAAATACGCAGAGCGAGCAAACCGCCGAATGCCATCATCGTGTCGATCAGGATAACCGAGATAGGAACCTGCCAAAGGTTAAATTCTGTGAAAATAAGCAAAAACCGGAAGGCGACCAGTACAATGCACGAAATCGCGGCAGCTTTCAAGAAAACACGGATGTCCTCGATACTGACGTAACGCCATATCAACGAATATGCACCGACGAGAAATAGGGCAGAAATTTGTACTACCAGTACGAACGGCAACTGCCTCAGAGCTGTGTCGGCATAAAACTCACCGACTTGGATATTGACCGCTGGCAGATAAGAAACGAAAAAAGCTGCACAGAGCACAACGACGTCCGCGAGGAACTGCAAAGGCCTGCGCAGAAACGAAAAATTGTCGTTTGGCTGTTCGTTATTTGCCATCTATAGGTGATCGAACATTTATTCTGAAATTACATAGCGAAAATCGCAACTGTCAATTAGAAAAACCCGTAGGGGCTTTTCCAATCGAACTAGAACGTGGCGAGCGAATTAGAAAAAAAAGCAAACAAATAGCGCATTGAGTTATACTAAAGCGGCATCAAAGCTGTGAGGTTTTTTGGAATGATACTAAAGTCTTTATTTTGCTTATTATTAATTTTTGTCGCGACCGGCATAGCGTCCGCTCAAGACGTTCCGGTCAGTGCCGTGCTTCAGAAAGGATATATGGTCGGCCCGGGTGATGAAATCACTGGAAAAGTACTGGGCGAACCGCAGTTCGATTTCGTCGCGACCGTTGATGAGGACGGTAAGATCGAGGTGCCATTTTTTGACAAACCGGTTATGGCAAAGTGCCGTTCGGAGCGTGAACTCCGCACCGACATCACTGCTTTGCTCGCCAAATATCTTCGCAGCCCGCAGATCGCTGTTCGGGTCACCGAAAGAAAAAGCCGTCCACCGGCTACTATCTACGGTGAGGTCCGAAAGCCCGAACAAGTTGTGCTGATGAGAAAAGCGACCCTTGTTGAGTTACTTGCCGGAGCGGGTGGTGTGACTGATGAGGCTGGCGGGATGATACAGATTTTCCGCACCCAGCCCCCGATCTGCAATGATGGCGATGCGGATAGCAATTGGACACCTGAATCAAATGTCTCGGGTGACGTGCCGTCGCGAATGTATAGCCTCAGCAGCGTCCGTTCTGGTAAGGACGAGGCTAACCCGGTAATCTATCCGGGCGATGTGATCGTCGTTCAGAAAGCTTCACCTGTCTACATCACGGGCGAGGTTGTCGCTCCTCAGGGAATTTATCTGAAAGAAGGCGGCCTTTCGCTGACCGAGGCGATCGCGAAGATCGGCGGTGTTCGGCGCGAGGCGAAGACCAAGGACATCAAGATCTATCGCCTAAAATCGAATTCTAAGGATCGAGATGTGCTCACCGCAAATTACGACCTTATTAAAAAAGGTGAGCAGAAGGACATCATGCTCGAGCCTTACGACATCGTCGAAGTAGATAAGTCCAAAAAGAGCATTGGTCAAACGATCTTGGAAGTTGTGGCTGGAGCAGCGAGGTCGGGCGTCAGCAGTCTCAGCGGCGGACTTGGAACGCGGGTACTGTACTAGCTTCGAGGGTCGGTCGTGTAAAGTTCGTCGATGATCGAGCGATATTTCTCATCGACCACGCGACGTTTTACTTTTAGCGTCGGCGTGAGCTCGCCGCCCTCTACCGTTAACTCGTCTTCCAGCAGAGCGATCTTCTTGACCTTTTCATATTGGGACAGAGTTTCGGTGGCCGACGCGACCTGACGTTCCATCAGATCGATTATTCGTGAGTTTGAGCAGAATTCGGCGGGCGTTTTGAGATCGAGACCTTTCAGTTCTGCGTAGGACGACAGCATCTCAAAATTTGGTACGATCAATGCGGCTGGGAATTTCCGATCGTTGCCCACCAGGACAACCTGATTCACAAACCTTGAACTCTTTATCATCTGCTCGATGGGTGATGGGGCAATGTATTTACCGCCTGACGTTTTAAATAAGTCCTTTTTGCGATCGGTTATCTTCAAATATCCATCGGCATCTATCGTACCGATATCACCCGTTCGAAACCATCCGTCGTCGGTGAATGCATCTTTTGTCGCCTGTTCTTTGTGATAATAGCCGAGCATCACGTTCGGTCCTGAAACCTCTATCTCACCGTCGGTTGCGATCCTAACTCGGACATTCCTGATCGCCTTTCCGACCGTTCCGACGCGGACATTCGCGGGATTGCTCGACGAAATTACCGGCGAAGTCTCAGTTAGCCCGTATCCCTGCATGATCCGGATACCGGCACCTGTAAATATCAGATAGATCTCATCCGACAACGCCGCGCCACCAGTTATGCAAAAACGTAGATTTCCGCCGAAGAAGTCGCGGAGTTTCGAATAAACCAGGTTATCAGCCAGGTTGTGTTTAACTGTGAGCGCCATCGATATCGGCTGGTCGTTTTCGATCAGCGATGCATATTCCTTCGCGACATCGATTGCCCAATCGAATATCTTTTCCCGGATCTGACTCGAACTCGACGCCGTCAGACGTGCCTTTTCATAAACCTTCTCAAAGATCCGCGGCACACCGATAAAGATCGTCGGTTTTACTTCCTGCAGATTTTCCGGCGCTTTATCGATCGACTCTGCGTAGTAAACCGCCATGCCGTAGGTAATGTAAACGTACATTCCGCCGCGTTCGAATACATGCGAGAGCGGTAATACTGAAAGCGAAGTATCTCGTTCGGCGAAATCGTACTTTTCACCGACGTCTATGACGTTTGAAACAAGATTGGCTTGCGTCAGCATCACACCCTTCGGCTGCCCTGTTGTGCCGCTGGTGTAAATCAGAGTGCAGATGTCGGAAGGCAAAACGGCGGCGACAAGTTCCGCGATCAATTCAGGTCGTTCTTCTTTGAGCTTTTCGCCAAAGGATTCGAGCTCAGTTAGCGAGATCGCGTTTTCAACAGCAACACCTTCGATATCAAAAAATACCAATGTCTCGATCGAAGCGCATGAGGTAAGCGAAGCCTCGATACGGTCGTAGCAATCCTTATTTTGAAGAAAGAAAACCCGCGAACCAGAATCGTTGATGATATAAGCGACCTGATCCGGAGCAAGAGTAGTGTAAACGGGAACATCGACAACTCCCGCAAACTGACAACCGGCATCCGACAATGTCCATTCAGGGGAATTCGCTGCGAGAATCGCCGCCCGATCGCCCTTTCTCATTCCTATCGAGTACAATCCGAGGGCGATGTTTTCTGCACGGTTAACGATTTCTTCAGATGAGATACGCTGCCAAAATCCTCGTCGCTTGTAGTTTAGTGCGTCGCTCCGATCGTGCTTTTCGGCGGCGATGAGAAATAATTCTGCGAGTGTCGTTGGTTCGCCGGTCGCCCGGGCGGTATCGCCGATCGCTGATCTGTATTCGGCTGTTTGTGTCATTTAATTAGCATTCCTCCGAAAAAGATCTTCAAAACCTCATCCGCCATCGGGTCGAGCGGGTATGGACGCGTTGAAAGGATCCAATTTGTCACCATCTCGTCTAGGGCTCCGTACAATATTTTTGCGCAGATGATCGGCTTGATATCATCACGAAAGATCCCGGCCCTCTGCCCTTGATCAATTGTTTCGCGAATTACGTCAAGATACTTCGCAAATCCAGCTGCTGAAAACTCCTGCATGAATTTTGTCGAACCCCGCAACTCCACCTGAAAGACAATCGCCATGTCGCGATCACCGCCGAGGCGACTGAGATGCAACTGCGATATACGACGAAGCTTTTCGACCGGGTCATTTAACTTCGCAAGTTCCTGCGTACCCTCCGCGATAAACTCGTCCATCGCTCGGTCAAAGACCGAGTGCAGTATTTCGTCCTTGCTCTTGAAATAGAGATAAACCGTACCATCCGCGATACCGGCTTCGCTCGCGATATCGGCGACTTTCGAATTAAAATATCCTTTCCCGGCGAACACTTTTATCGCCGCACGAAGAATCGCCTCACGCTTGTCCGTTACAATCGTGCGCTGGGACGCTTTTGATCTCGTCAGTTTTGACATAGGAAAATGCTATGAATGAATCACCATTCAGTGTGCATCAAGGCTATACCAAAATGGAAATCGAAATCAAGGAAAATCGAACTTTTATTTTTAAGACTTGCTTTAATTTGAAGAAAGAAAGTGGCGGAGAGGACAGGACTCGAACCTGCAAGGGATCACTCCCGGTAGTTTTCAAGACTACTGCATTACCAATTATACTACCTCTCCGCATTAAGAGGCGAAAACAAAATATAACCTAAAGTGCAGGCGGCTGACAAATGTTTTTGCTACTTTGATGGATTTAACGTTGCAGTTTTCGTCGCAAACTGATTCTTGAGCTCGGACCTTACGCTTGCGATTCCCTTCGTTCCTTCAACTTTGACGACTACATTGCCTTCGCGGTCCAAAACGTAGTGCATTGGGAACGGAACTTCTATATTTCCGCGCTTATCGGCAACTCCAAATTTAGTGAGTATTAGCAAATTAGCGTTGGGCAGCACCTGATAGCTGAATGGATTTTTTTTGAGGAACTTTTCTAGGTCTGCCTTTTTGCTGGCCGCGGGAGCGATAAAGACGATTTCTTTGTTATCTTTGTACTCCGCAACGAGTTGATTCAATTCTTTTATTTCTGAGAGGCAGTTCGGGCAGTTGATGAACCAGAGGTTGAGCACCACCACCTTGCCGCGAAGATCAGATAAATTAACCAGTTTCCCGTCCATATTCGGAGCAGTGAAATCAGGCTTCTGAGCGAACGCCGAGATAGCGAAAATAGCGAAGAGTACGAAGAGGCAAAGTTTCTGCATACACACTTTTTAGCTGGAAAAAGGTGCGATGTCAAGAAATTTTTAAAGGCTAGTTAGTGATTAGCCGATCGATGGCTGCGGCGAGCGGTGTGGTCTTGTCATAACCGCTAGAGCGATAGGCGATTTTTCCAGCTTTGTCGACAACGTAAAAAGCCGGGTAGCCCATATCCAGATTGCCGTCCTTGGTGCGGTCAGTGTATTGGAGAAGCACTCCAAAACTGTTGGGCAGGATTTTAAACTTGAACGGATTGGAACGTAGATAGGGTGCGATCCTTTCCTCATTCTCCGTGGTCAACGCGAGAAAGACGACGTTCTTTCCAGCATATCGCGACGTGAGCTTATTCAGCATCGGGATCTCACTATGGCAGATCGCACATCTGGTTGACCAAAATGTCACCACGACCACGGAGCCTCTTAGAGCAGAAATGTCGTAAAAATTGCCGTCGAGCGATGAGGAAGTGAATGTCGGAGCTAACTCACCCGGCTTCAGGTTGGTCTGCGACAACGCCGCCATAGCTAGCGATGCTGTGATGAATAGAATCAGAAATGGTCGCATTTTGTGTATTTTAAATTCGGTTTAACGTCCTATTTAAATCATATAACCATAAGGCCAGGATTTTCAGAAATCACTTGCAATAATTCACCAAAAAACCAGACGTGTTAAAATCTCGGGATGCTTCTTTTGTCGGTCGAGGGGAAAGGGTTTCGAAATATTCACGGAAGGATCGTCTGCGGACGTAGCCTGAATATACTCGTCGGCGAAAATGGCCAGGGCAAGACGAACTGGCTCGAGGCGATAGGTTTGCTAGCCTCAACTCGTTCGTTTCGGACGACAAAACTGCAAGAGGCGGTAACATTCGATGAAACGTTGGCGATCGTCAGCGGAATGGTCGAGGAGTCGCCGGAGATAACGCGAAAACTGCAGGTCTCGATCCAAGGCAATACAAAATCACTAACAATTAACGACAAAAAAGAGATAGTTCAGCGATATTTAGGCCAGCTTCACGCCGTTATTTTCAATGCCGATGAACTGGAGATCGTCCGAGGCCAACCCGATGCCCGCCGCCGGTTTCTGGATGCCGGTATCGTCTCACTGCATCCGCCCTTTATTCAGACATTCGCAGATTACAGTCGCGTTATAAAGCAAAAGAATTCGCTGCTTCAGCGTGCCCGTGATGAAGATTACTCAGTAGCTAAAACGGCCGGGATGCTAGCTCCCTGGAACGAACAGCTAGCCACATTGGCGTCTCGAATACACCGAGCGCGAATGCGTTTTGTTGAGCGAATAAATGGTGTGCTTGAGAAAAAACTCTTTGGTCGAGAAGAGCTTTCGATTCGATACGTTTCATCTCTCGAGGGCAAAGGCGATCTCGGCGATTACGAAGCCTCGATCACGGAGCGTCTTGAACTTCGAATTCAGGCTGAGATCGCCTCAGGACATGCCCTGATCGGCACGCACCGCGACGATTTGGATATTAGCTTCGACGGACATGACTTGCGCAAGTTCGCCTCTGCCGGGCAACAGCGATCTGCACTACTCCTTCTTCAGCTCGCTAATCTCTCCGTTTATCACGCGACGCACGGCGAGTATCCGCTGTTTTTGCTTGATGACATTGATGCCGAGCTCGACTACGAACGTATCGGCCGGCTCCTCGAATTTCTTCACGGAAAGACCCAGACTTTTGTAACGACATCCAAGGAAAGTTTCGTCGAAAAGTTCGCCGAAAACGCATCGGTCTTCAGGGTTAGTTCCGGCACCGCTAAACCGTTATAAAGACAAGATGTTTCTTGGCTTTCCGCCCTGTTCTGCTTGCTGAAAAAATGCTATAATTTCCTATTGCGTTTCGCATAATTTCAAGCATCTTATTCGGCGGGCCACAACAACATGAGTAGTGGCAGGGATAAAGAACTTTCAAACAGAGGTTTCAAAAATTGGCTAAAGCACAACCAGAGTACGGGGCAGATCAGATAACAGTTCTTGAAGGACGCGACGCGGTACGTAAGCGTCCGGCGATGTATATAGGTTCGACTAGTGAGATCGGCCTACATCATTTGGTTTACGAGGTCGTTGACAATTCGGTTGACGAAGCCCTCGCGGGTTATTGCGACACGATCGAGGTAGCGATCCACATGGACAACTCGATCACGGTGATCGATAACGGCCGCGGGATTCCGACCGACATGCACAAGCAGGAAGGGCGCAGTGCCGCTGAGGTCGTGATGACGATACTTCACGCCGGGGGCAAGTTCGACTCGAATTCGTACAAAGTGTCAGGCGGGCTTCACGGAGTCGGCGTTTCCTGCGTAAATTTTCTCAGCGAATACCTGCGGCTAGAGATCTGGCGTGATGGTAAAACCCACGAAATGGAGTTCGAGGCCGGCATTCCGACCGCACCGCTCAAACAGACTGGCACCACAAACAAGCGCGGAACCAAGATAACCTTCCGACCGGATTCGAGTATTTTTGAAACAACGACCTACAGCTTCGATAAATTGTCCGAACGGCTTCGCGAGAAAGCGTTTTTAAATAAAGGTATCCGCATCTTCATCAAAGATGAACGTGAATCTCCCGAAAAGTCGCACGAATTTTATTACAAAGGTGGTATTGCGGAGTTCGTCAAGCATTTGAATAAAAACAAGGTCACGATGCATGACGAACCTCTTTATTTTGAGGTGATTGACGACGATCTGTCGATAGAGATCTCGATGCAGTATAATGACAGTTACGACGAAAAAATATTTTCCTTTGCGAATAATATCAACACGGTTGACGGCGGCACACACCTTTCCGGTTTTCGCGGAGCTATCACGCGCACGATCAATAACTATGCCGAATCGTCAGGCATGGTCAAGAATGCAAAAGTCACGCTGACCGGCGACGATGTCAGAGAAGGCCTCGTCGCGATCATCAGCGTTAAAATACCCCAACCCCAATTCGAGGGTCAGACCAAGGGAAAACTAAACTCGCCTGTAAAAGGGCCGGTTGAGTCGTTTTTGAATGAAAAGCTAGGTGAATTTTTTGAGCAGAATCCGGCTGTAGCGAAGAAGATCGTTGGTAAGGCCGTAGATGCTGCTCGGGCTCGAGATGCGGCCCGTAAGGCACGTGAGATCGTTCGCAAATCGGCGCTCGGCTCATCGACCCTGCCCGGCAAGCTTGCCGATTGTCAGGAAAAAGATCCGGCATTGTCCGAGATCTACATCGTTGAGGGAGATTCCGCCGGAGGCTCAGCGAAACAGGGGCGTGACCGTAAGAATCAGGCCGTTTTGCCGCTCAAGGGTAAGATCCTGAACGTTGAAAAGGCGAGATTCGACAAAATGCTTGGCCACGGCGAGATCAAGGCCTTGATCACGGCGCTTGGTACCGGCATCGGAAAGGACGATTTTGACGTAACAAAGCTCCGGTATCATAAGATCTGTCTGATGACCGACGCTGACGTTGACGGCAGCCACATCCGCACGCTCTTGCTGACGTTCTTTTACCGTCAAATGCCGGAGTTGCTGGAGAATGGCTATGTTTACATCGCCCAGCCGCCGCTTTACAAGGTGAAACGCGGCAAGAAAGAAGAGTACATCAAGGACGAACCGGCGATGTTCGGCTACCTGATGCGGATGGCGACCGCCGACATCCAGATAAGTTCGGCCAAAAAAGTGATGGCCGGGAAAGAACTGTCTAAGGCTCTCGAACAGACGACCGAGCTAAAAAATTACTCAGAGCGCGTCGCCCGCCGTGTCTATCAAGACTCGACGCTCGTCACGTTATTACTGGAGGCATTCTCGGGGAAAGACGGCGTGCTGACCAAAAATACAGTCAAATTGCGTAAGGTTTTCGCCGATCAGGAGATGATGTCCGAGATCGAAGGCAAGCTGGCTGCCGCAGGGTATAACACCGCGCTGACCAACGATCTGGAGCACAGTCTGTGGGAGATCGATGTATCGTATCCGAATGGCCAACGGATTAAGATCGACTGGAATCTGGCGAGTTATGTTGAGTTTCAAAAGGCCGTCGAGCTGAAAAAATCACTGGAAAACGATTTCCCCGCGCCCTTCACAGTAGGTGAAAATGGTAGCGACGAGGTCATAAATTCTCGCGAAGAGCTACTCGAAAAGGTAATGGCGATGGCGAAAAAAGACCTCACCATCCAGCGTTACAAAGGGTTGGGCGAGATGAATCCAGAACAGTTGTGGGAAACAACCATGGATCCTGAGAAACGAACCATGCTCCAGGTCCGCATTGAGGACGCGATCGAGACCGATAACATTTTCACCATCCTAATGGGCGACCAGGTCGAGCCGCGACGCAAATTTATCGAGGACAACGCCCTCGATGTAAAGAACCTGGACGTTTAGCAACAAGCGTCCCACGGCGTCACCAAGCGCGTCACTGCACGTCCCTCGGTCTGACCCGATCGGGTCGTCGGTATGACCCCGACGACGGCGCGATATGCCCCTCAGAATGCCTCGTATGACCGCATTTTAGGCGTCGTACGCCACAATGCCAAAAATGGCAACGCCGACAAGGTGAACTCTACAACGACTACATTCTGACGCCGC
>JBBRUA010000065.1:0-11974 GCA_038248245.1 Pyrinomonadales bacterium
CGATGCCTTCCTGCAGCGTCATGCAGAGTGTGCCGGACTGGTTGTATTCGTGGAACAGTTCGTCGATGGAGTGGATCTTCGAAACATTCTTCCAACCGCCGCCGTCGAACGGTTTGAGGAATGAAGGGAAGCCGACGTAATCGATCACGCCCTGCCAATCGACAGGATATTCAAGATTGCGCAGGCTCTCGCTGGTGATATCTTTTATATAAGAATGCTGCGGCAAGAGAACTGTTTTCGGAATGGCGACGCCGAGTTTAGCGGCGAGTGCGAAGTTGAAGAATTTGTCGTCTGCCGACCACCAGAACGGGTTGTTGATAATATATGTGCCTTCAAGTGCAAATCGCTTGAGCGTCGCACGATAATACGGCACCTCGTGCGAGATACGATCGATTATCACGTCGTATTTCTTCGGCTCGTCAAGGCGAATGCCGCCGATGGTTATCAACTCAGCGACAACCTCGCCGTTGCTCTTTTCACCAATACTCTCGATCATTGACGACGGAAACGTCTGTTCCCGTCCTACTAATATTCCTACTCTTTTCATAATTATTTTTATATATTGCTGTCTATTAAGTTTCAGAGATGTCTGAAACCGTTAATTCTAAATGATAACGAAATAGACGGCAAGAATGGCCGAGGCGGAAATTGCGAAATTGGATACCGCAAAAAGAAACCCCGAGCTTGCTTTCGCACGGCTCGGGGAAACTTAAAAAGCTGTTGATAAGATCACTTCACTTCACGCCAGGCAATAATTCGTAATTGCCCATTTCTCGATTGTAGCTGTCGAGGGCACCGACCTCGTCGGCAGTGGCGTCGAGCATTTGTTTGGTCATGGCGATCGAATCCGAGAGCTGTTCGAAATCGAGCAGTGAGAATTTCTCCGGGGTCGAAATCGTTACGATCTCATCGTTCAAGTAGCTGAAGAAGTTCTCGATCGACTGGAGTTGGCCTTCAACGTGTTTGACGCTTTTTTCGATCTCATCGAATGACGCTATGCGTCGTTTTAGAATCTCGACATTCGTCTGCTGAATTCGGCGGGTCTTTTCATCGCCGGCACCTTCCATTGCGCGAAACGCCTGTGAAAGCTGGTTATGAACAGACTGTCGATTGATCGTTTTGAGGTGTTGCTTGCGGCGGCGATAAACGTCGAGTAGGTCAACAAAATCTTCCCAACGCTGATCGAGAGCCGTCAGGTTTGACGGCAGTTTACCTACGCCCGCAAATTTTTTGTAGTTGTCCTGGATCTTGTCTTTGAGCCAGCGAAGGTACTCGACCGCCTCGCGTTCACGCGGCGTGAAGGATTTTATAAGGCCTTCACGATTGGCGACGTGGGCGTCGAGCAATTTGTGGTGATGGCGTTTGTTGACGAGCTGGCGATAGGAGGGAAGTTGCGGAACAACGACGAGGTAGATCGCCTCACATATCAAAGCGATCAGCAAAGGAATTACACTGCCAGTAAAGACAGCGGCCGCAAGAAAACCAGCTAAACCCCAGAAGTTTATTAGCTCCTTGGCCGCCTCTTTGGCGTAGCTGGTGTTGAACCGTTCGATTTCCTGCCTGTACTTCGCTATATCAGCCATATCAAACTAACTAGATGCACGAGACGCGTGCGGCGTTTCACCAAAACTTTCTACCCTTAGTTCGAACGGCTAGTTTCATTAGATTCGTTGACGATGACCTGATCGAGCACATCTGCCTCATCGCCCGACTCGATCTGCTTATTGGTGGCTGGCGTTCCAGAACCCAACATGCCCATTGATTGTTTGTATTCAAGCAACTTGTCTTGAAGCTGGATGTCCATCGCTTCACGTTCGATATCCTGCATTTGGGCGTCGACGGAACTTGATCCCAATTGAAGTTTTGCTTCGGCTGCTGCAACGCGGCGGTCGATCTTCTCACGCATTTCGTTAAATGTGGAGGAGTCGTCACCGATGTTGAAGGTATCCATCGTCTGCGCGAGTTGCTCTTGCAGCTTTGCCTGTTTGGCGGCGCTAATAAGCTGCATCGCCTCGGCGGAGCGCTTCTTCATGTTGAGGACGTAGTTGTCGCGTGCCTTTAGAGCCTGCTTCGAGGCGACGCCCGCATGTTCGGTCTGAACGGAGGTGCGTTCGAGGTCCATCTGTGCCTGCTGGAGTTGGCCAATGTAGGCGGTCGCGATATCGTCGCGGCCCATTTTGACGGACGCTTTGATCTTTGAGTCAAGGTCGACAACCTGAGTCGAGAGGTTTTCTTTCTGCTTCAGCAAAAGCCGCTCCGTCGCCATTACCTGTGCCACAGAATTATTTAATTCCGGCACACGGTCGCGCATATCGCGTATCGTCTGCTGCAAAACTAGTTCAGGATTCTCGATCTTATCAAGCGCAGCACCGGTGCTCGCGAAAAATACTCTTTTTAATCTAGCCCACAATCCCATTTTTACTGACCACTCCTAAAAAAAGATCTTAAAACAACTTCTAACCAAAAACGTTACGATACGTTATCATCCGAAGTTGCAATTTCCAGTTCAGTATAGCAGGGAAACGCGAAATAATTAACAGCAAATTATACAGAACAAACATTTTGCAAGTTCGCGCGTTGCTGTCCGTTCAGCAAGTGTATGAGACCGGTTTTGATAGAGCCGGTTTAGATTTGGAAAATTGTTTGGGATAAGATGGTTTCGATAACAAGTCGAACAGCTAATATCATGAAAAAACTGACAGCGTGGACATTATTACTTTCGGTCTATTTAGGGTTCATTTCTCCGGCAGCGACCGTTAATGGACAAATAATCGGAAAAGCGATGGAACAAAAGATGAAAGACGTACCGGACGGGCTGAAATTTCGCCTGAGCGAAGGTATCGAAGGTGCGGAGACGCGTGAGAAACAGCAGTTGCCGTCGACCGATCCGTTAAGCGAATCGGATGCGAACGGCTTGTTAAAACGAATTCCGGAGATCAAACCGGCGACAGACGATAAGACCGAATTTGCCAAACGGATCGGAACTCTACCGGCACCGAAAACAGGAAATAAGAATCCGGTCAAATTCCCTTCTGATGAGCAGCGAAATCCTGTAAGCGTTGACCCGCGTAAGTCCTCGCTTGAGGTTCTAAGGTTCTCGCCCGAAGGTGAAGTTCCGCTCGCTCCGGATCTAAGCGTTACGTTCTCACAGCCGATGGTCGCTGTTACGTCGCAGGAAGAGGCCGCGAAATACGCTCCGGTCGAACTGACACCGCAGGTCGAAGGGAACTGGCGATGGTTGGGCACGAAAACATTGATGTTCGACACGACGAAGCGTTTCCCGATGGCGACGAAGTTTACTGCTCGCGTTCCAGCCGGGACAAAGTCCGCGAACGGGCAGACGCTACAAAAAGATGTTGTTTGGACGTTCACGACTCCGCCGCCAAAGGTTGAGACAATGCTGCCGAGTAATCAGATCACCAAACGCGACGCACTGATGTTCATCTCGTTCGATCAAGAAATAAACCCAGAAGCGGTTTTGAGGACGATCGTTGTCACCGCTGCGGGTAAGAAACTGCCGATACGCCTCGCGACTCAAGCTGAGATCGATTCCGACGGTAGTATCTCTTACTATTCCAAACAGGCACAACCCAAGCGTTGGCTTGCATTTAGAGCTATAAATTCGGACGGCTTAACGGAAAATGCGTTACCTTCCGCGTCGGCGATCTCGGTATCTGTTTCGCCCGGCACGCCTTCAGCGGAAGGGCCGTTGAAGACAGTAAAGGCACAGGCGTTCGGCTTCAACACATACAGTCCGCTTAAGTTCAAAGCTGGATATTGCGGTTGGCGTGAGAACAAAGCATGCTCGCCGTTCGAGACCTGGTATCTCGAATTCAATAACGTACTCGACGCGACGAAATTTACTAAGGAAATGATAACGGTCGAACCCGCGATCGAGGGTTTGAATGTTTATCCGTCGGGAAATTACGTTTACATTCAAGGTTATAAAAAGGGAAAGACAACCTATAAGGTTACGATCGACCCGACCATTTCAGATTCGTTTGGTCAGGCCCTCGGGACGACGGCAACTGCGACGATAAAGGTCGGCAGTTCGGCTCAAAACCTTTACGCTCAGGGTGGATATATGACCGTGCTTGATCCCACCGCGAAGCCGTCGTTTTCGGTCTATTCGACAAATCATAACGAGGTAAAGGTTCGACAGTATGCGGTAACGCCGGAGAACTGGCAACAATACCAGATCTATGTCCAGAAAATTAATTACGATGATGGCCAACGACCGGCAATCCCGGGACGCTTGATCTCAGAAAAAATCGTTGCCATCGCCGCAAAGCCGGACGAAATGGTTGAGACGAGAATAGACATTTCACAGGCTCTCAACGGTGGTTTAGGCAACGTGATAGTTGATATCGAACCAACTATTCGCCGCGATAAATACGATCGAGCGCGAGTATTTACGTGGCTCCAGTCGACGCAGATCGGTCTCGACGCATTTGTTGACAATACGGAACTCGTTGGCTTCGCGACGGACCTCAAAACCGGAAAACCGCTCGGCGGCGTCGATCTGACGATCTATCCGAACGGAAGCTCTCCCTCGGCTAAAACCAGTGTCGTCGAACCAGGTTATCTGGAACAGGCATGGAATTGGCTGAGCGGAGCGGGCGGACCAAGTGCCGACGAAGTGCAGTCTCTCGACACAGACGGCACGTTGGCCGAAACCGAAACGATTCTCGAAGCAGCATTCGAAAAGACCGGCGACAATGGAATTCTTCGACTCCAGTTATCCGAAACTCAAGGCGGAAACGGACAGAGCATCTTGATCGCAAAACGTGGTAAAGATACTGCGTTTCTGCCGGAAAACTCCGACGACTATTGGCAAGGCAGCACAAACTGGTACAAAAAGGCATCGTCCGATTCACTTCGCTGGTTCGTTTTTGACGACCGCAAAATGTACAAACCGAAGGAAGGAGTTGCGGTCAAAGGCTACATTCGAACAATCACCGGCGGCAAACTAGGTGACGTCGAAGGGCTCGGCGGTGAAGTCAAACGTTATTCGTGGTCAGCGAAAGACGCGAGAAATAATGAGGTTGCAAAAGGTGAGGTTTCGACGAATCCCTTCGGCGCATTCGATCTTAAGTTCTCGTTGCCCAATAACATGAATCTTGGTAACGCCAGCATTCATTTTACCGAAATAGGTAGCACCACGGTCAGTCATTATCATCAGTTTCAAGTTCAGGAATTCCGGCGGCCCGAGTTCGAAGTTTCGACCAAGGTCGAGACCGACGCTCCGCATTTTGTCGGCGGCAAGGCTTTGCTGTCGGTCGAGGCAAAATATTATGCCGGCGGCGGACTCGCCAACGCGGATGCTAACTGGAACGTGACCGCCTCGGCAACGAACTACACGCCGCCAAATCGCGGCGACTACACATTCGGAACGTGGACGCCCTGGTGGGGACGTGGTTCGTACGGCAGATACGGCGGCTATTATGGCGGTTCGTCGCAGTCATTCAAAGGCGTAACGGATGCGAGCGGAAAGCATCTGCTCAAAGTAGATTTCGAATCGGTCAAACCCGCTCGTCCGTACACGATATCGGCTTCGGCGTCGGTGATGGATGTGAATCGGCAAACGTGGTCTTCGTCGACATCGCTGCTTGTTCATCCGTCGAACCTTTACGTCGGGATCAAAACGCCGCGAACATTCGTGCAAAAAGGCGAGAATATTCAGATCGAATCGATCATCTCGGATATTGACGGAAAGCTTATTGTCGGCCGCGACGCTGAGATCAAAGCGGTTTTGAAAGACTGGACGTTCGATAAAGGCTCTTGGAAGGAGATCACGGTTGACGAGCAGAATTGTACGATCAAATCGGCGGAGACTGCGCAGAAATGCACTTTTGCAGCGAAAGCTGGCGGGCGTTACACGATCACCGCGACCGTCATGGACGATAAAGAGCGGTTTAATTCGAGCGAGATGACGGTTTGGGTACCGGGCGGCAAAACGCCTCCGAAACGTAATGTTGAGCAAGAAGAAGTGCAGATCATTCCGAGCAAAAAAGATTTCGCACCGGGCGATGTCGCCGAGCTGCTCGTGATCTCGCCGTTCACACCGGCCGAAGGAGTTTTGACGCTCCGGCGTGACGGTATCGTGAAGACGGAACGCTTTACGATGAAGGATTCGTCGATCACGCTGAAGATCCCACTCGATGAGAAGTATTTGCCGAACATAACGGCCCAGGTCGACCTCGTCGGGGCAGAATCGCGGACGAACGACAAAGGCGAGGTCGACACGAAACTCGCCAACCGTCCGGCCTACGCAGTCGGTAACATCGATCTCCCAATTTCCACTGCATCCCGGCAATTGACGGTTTCGGCCGATCCGGTGGACGAAACTCTTGCTCCGGGCGGGCAAACGAAGGTCAACGTCTCAGTCAAAGACAGTCGCGGCGAGCCGGTCGCGAATAGCGAAGTCGCGATCGTCGTCGTTGACGAGAGCGTTCTGGCTCTGTCGAGATATACGATCAGCGATCCGATGGCAACATTCTATACTTCGCGTGGGCCGGGAGTGACCGACTATCACTTGCGTAAAGATGTATTGCTGGGCAATCCGGAAGATGTTAAAAATCAACCGCCGCCACCTCCACCGGTTTCTGCAGGTACGATGAGTGGGATGATCGTGGACGGTCAAAGCGGGAGGTCGGGTGCGGGTGCGCCAAGGCCGGTGTCCTCGGGTAATCGGGAGATGAAGAAAACGGAGAATCGAGACGACGTTGCAGTGTTAAAGGCGATAGCCGAGGAAGGCGCCGATCAGTCCGGAACTCCGATCGCTCTGCGTCAGAATTTTAATGCTCTCGCGTTATTTTCACCAACGGTCAAAACTGATGGAAATGGTCGGGCGGTCGTTGATATTACGCTTCCTGACAATTTAACTCGTTATCGCATCACTGCTGTCGCTGTCGACACCGGCAAGCGCTTTGGTAAGGCTGAATCGAACATCACCGCGAAACAACCGTTGATGGTTCGGCCGAGTGCCCCGCGGTTTATGAATTTCGGCGACAAGATCGACCTTCCGGTCGTGGTTCAGAACCAGACGGACAAAGATATGGCGGTCGATGTTGCGGTCCGGGCTACCAATGCTGAACTGACCGGTGGTAACGGAAAACGTGTTCTCGTCAAAGCAAATGACCGTGCCGAAGTACGCTTCCCGGTCTCGGCGATGAAGGCCGGAACGGCGAGGTTCCAGATCGCCGTTACATCAGGAAGCTTCACCGACGCGGCCGAGATCTCGCTGCCGGTCTGGACACCGGCGACGACCGAGGCGTTTGCGACATATGGCACGACGGATCAGAACGGGGCGATAATTCAACCCGTGCAGACGCCGGGCGATGTATTTTCGCAATTCGGCGGGCTTGAGGTCACAACATCCTCGACCCAATTGCAGGAACTGACAGATGCGTTCCTTTACCTGACCAATTATCCATACGCATGCTCAGAGCAGATTTCGTCGCGAATGATCTCGATCGCCGCGATGCGCGACGTGCTCGGTGCATTCAAGGCGAAGGATATGCCGACGGCGGAGCAACTCGAAGGCTATTACAAACGCGACATCGAGATACTTCAGTCGCGACAGAGAACCGACGGCAGCTTTGGCCTTTGGAAGCGTGACAAGGAACGCTACGAATATCCATTCCTGACGATCCACGTTGCCCATGCGTTGGCATTGGCGAAAGCGAAGGGTTACAAGGTGCCGGATGAAATGCTCAACAAGACGAAACCTTACCTTAAGGATGTAGAGAAACATTTCGATGAGTGGTACAAGAATTCTCCCGAAGTTCGCTGGACGATCTCAGCTTACGCGCTTTACGTCCGCGATATGATGGGCGATAAAGACGTGGCGAAGGCGAAGAAGCTGCTTACAGAGGCAACGATCGAGAAAATGCCGTTCGAGGCGTTGGGTTGGATCTTATCAGTACTCGCGAACGATGCTAATTCCAAGGTCGAGGTTGACGCGATCGTTCGTCATCTGATGAACCGCACGACCGAAACGGCGGCAACGGCGAACTTTGTCACGAACTATGGCGACGGTGCATGGCTGATTATGTATTCGAACCGACGTGCCGACGGCGTTCTGCTCGAAGCGATGATCAAGGCCGATCCAAAGAACGACCTGATCCCGAAGCTGGTTCGCGGACTGCTCGCTAATCGTACGAAAGGAGCTTGGTCGAATACTCAGGAGAATGTATTTATTCTGCTGGCACTCGACAAGTACTTTAATACATTCGAGAACGTTACGCCGGACTTCGTGACTCGTATCTGGCTCGGCAATACATATGCCGGCGAACAAGTGTTCAAGGGACGCTCGATCGATTCGAACGTGCTGAATATTCCAATGTCATACCTCGTCGGGACTACGGACACTCCTGTGCGTATTGATGGAGACGGAACGGACAAGAGCGTCCGTGGTCCGCTGACATCAAATCTCATCATCGACAGACAAGGTGCGGGACGGCTTTATTACCGAATAGGTATAAAATACGCTCCGAAAAACCTGAAGCTTGATCCGGCGGATTACGGTTTCACCGTTCTTAGAAAATACGAGGCAATCGATGACAAAGCCGATGTCGCACAAAACTCTGATGGAAGCTGGACTATCAAGGCCGGAGCAAGAGTTCGTGTCAGGCTGACGATGGTTGCCCAGGCTCGCCGTTATCACGTCGCCCTGGTCGATAATTTACCTGCCGGACTTGAGATCCTGAATCCAGAACTGGCAACGACCGAAGCGATCCCGGCTGATACGAACGCGACGAGCGTTCTCGGCGTTGGCAGCCGTTCGATGGGACGAAACTACTACTGGTGGAGGCAGAATTGGTTTGAGCATCAAAACTTCCGCGACGAGCGTGCCGAGGCATTCTCATCATTGCTATGGGAAGGTGTTTACAACTACTCTTACGTAACCAGAGCCACGACGCCGGGACAATTCGTTGTTCCGCCCGCTAAGGCCGAGGAAATGTACCATCCGGAAACATTCGGACGTACCGGAACTGATTTCGTCAACGTCGAATAATGCTCCAGAGGACTGTCGAGAGCGTTCATTATGCTCTCGACACTTATTTCAATACGTGCCGTGCACCAAAATAATCCTATGAGAAAACTTTACAAAAATATTAGTCTGCTTTTACCGATCGGGGTACTGATCTTTGCATCCTCGACACAGATCTCAGCTCAAACTGCAAAAGATGTTGCTCGCATTCGTGGTGAGGTCGCGACGATCAATAAAAATTCGGCAAAATATGAAAAAGTCACCAAAGATGTTGACGGCATTTCGCTAGAGGGAGCGAGCGCGACGTACTATCGATCTGGTGAATTTGTTAAAAAAGTCGCGGTAAAAATGTTCGGCGAAACGTACAATGCGACGGGCGAATTCTATTACACGGACAGTAAGCTCGTTTTTGCGTTTGTGAAAGAAAATCGTTATGACACCCAGATCGGACTGGGAAAGCGGGTCAAAGTGGTCTCATCAGAAGAGCGGCGTTTTTATTTTGTCGATGGAGAGATCGTTCGACTGCTCGTGGGAATTAAAGAGTTAAAGCCGGCAAACGATCGTTACGCGGAGCTTAAAGAATCGATCAATGGGATAGTCGAGAAAATCGAGCCTTGAACGGCTTCGTCTATCGAGAAGTGATCGGACGTAGATCTTCGGCGTCGCCATTCTCAGCGACGAAGCTGATCGGAACTATAAGTGGTATGGCCGCTCCAGAGTTTCCGGTGCGGTCCTTTTCTAGGTCGGTTGATATTGCGGAAGCGGTATGGGGATCGACAAAGTTTTTGAGTTCGCCATCTGAAAGCTCGCGGATCTTCCTGATCGAGCCGATCGCCGTCATCAATTTTCGTCGTTGCGGTTCAGTTATCGAGGGAAGTAGGGCTGATATTTCGTAATGATGTACCATATCGCGTAAATCACGATGAGCCCGATTCGCCAGATCGTGGGCGGCATCACGGAGAAGTTGCAGCATAGAATGTGCCGGATTGTACGCGTCATATTCGACCCGTTCTCCAGACTCTGTCAGGAAGTACGAAACGGCTGAATGTTTGCCGGCAGGCTTTACTGCTCCGATGAGCACAGTATTCTCCCGATCCAAGGCGTCAATCGCAGCGAGTGTTGCGTTCATCTGAGGTTTGCCGCCGTCAAGCAAGATTATGTCGGGTTTATTTCTTAATTGATCAAGTCTTGATCTAACTGCGAACGACAGAGCCGTCAGCTCGCTTTTCTCTTCCGAAACGCTAAAATTATATCCTTCAGTCGCGAATCGTCCGTTTTCCCAGACCGACGATGCGGCGACGAAATTGGTTCCGGAAATGTGAGCAACATCGAACGCCTCAATACGTTTTGGCATGTGAGGCAGTCTGAAAAGACGCTTCAACTCACCGAAGATCTGACGCGGCGTTGACTTGGCCTTAACAAAATCTAGCTCGTTCTCGGATCTTGCTGTTTGCAGGGCACGCATTGAAGTTATCAGTTGCTTGTCGGGACGCACGAGCGAAATTTTTGCAGTCCTGCCGAATTTCCGGGAAAGCGTTTTTATCAATTCTTTCCGTCCCTCGAAATCGATGGAAACACGAATCTCCTTGGGCAAGTGAAAATGGTAAAAGGAAGTGATGATCCGCTGTAGGGCTTCGTCCGGCGAAATGCCTCCGCCTCTCGGTAGCTGAAAAACCTTTCGGCCTATCACATTTCGGCCGCGTTGGGTCGCGAGGTATATGAATTCGCCTGCGACGGTCTCGTCAGTAACAAATGTGTCCGTCGTATCGTCAAGCCAAATCTGCCACCGCGGATTGCTCCAGAACTCTTCGACGCCAAGGAGAATATCTCTCCACTCAGCGGCGGTTTCAAAGTCGAGATCGTCTGCTGATCTATTTATCCGATGTCCGAGCTCGGAGAGAAGTAATTCTCTCTGGTCTGAAAGGAAAAGGCGGACGAGAGAGACTCTCTCAAGGTACGTTTCTAGATCGCAAAGACTCTCGACACACGGGGCGATACATCTTTTTCTGTAGAATTGAGTGCAGGGAACCGGAAAACTACCGTCGATCGCGATCTCGCAACTCCTGAGACGAAACGTCTTATTCAAGAAGTCGATCAAAATTCGAACAGCTGTTTTGGAGAGAAACGCGCCGAAGTATTCACTGCCGTCGTCCTCGAAACAACGCGTCGCAAGGACGCGAGGGAATTCTTCCGCGGTGATCTTCATGTGCGGATAAAGATCGGCTCCGTCTTCGGAGAAAACACTGGCTGTTCGGTCGTTGATCATTTGTCCGGATTTTGAAAAGCATCAAGCATTTCGTGAATGGTTTGCAGTGAATCAGCGTCTTTAATTGTTTTGTCATCTCGCCAGCGGGCAATTCGAGGAAATCTGACGGCGACACCTGATTTGTGCCTGGTTGATCGCTGGATCGCTTCGAAAGCGAGTTCGAACACTAATTCAGGTTTGACGCTCCTCACCGGACCGAATGTTTCAACCGTATTGTCCCTGATAAACCTGTCTACCTTACGAATTTCAGCGTCCGTGAGGCCGGAATACGCCTTGGCGAACGGCACCAACTCATCGCCCTTCCAGACAGCAAAAGTATAGTCCGTGAATAGGTTAGAGCGTTTTCCCGAACCTTTCTGTGCATAGATCAGAACCGCGTCGATGGTCAGCGGATCGATCTTCCATTTCCACCACTCACCGCGGTGACGACCGACGCGGTATGGTGATTTTCGTTCCTTCAGCATAAAGCCCTCGACGCCCAGCGAGCGGCTTTTTTCTCTCGTTTTCGCAAGATCGTCCCACGACGCGGCTTCCACGGAATCAGTAAGTCTGATCGTGCCCGAGCCGAGGTCGGTTACTATCTTTTCAAGAAATTCCCGTCGAGTTTTAAACTCGAATTGCCGAATGTCACGCCCTTCGTATTCCAGAAGGTCATAGCATTGAAGTATCACCGGCAGATCGGCAAGTATTTTGGCCGTAAGGTTTTTTCGCCC
>JBBRUA010000066.1:0-11791 GCA_038248245.1 Pyrinomonadales bacterium
CGCCAGCGACATTTATTCGCTGGCGGTTGTCGCGTACGAAATGTTGACCGGGAGAACCCCGTTCGACGGCAACTCGGCTAAAGAATTACGTCGCCAACAACGATCCGGTCTTGAGACCAGGCCAACAACGATCCGGCGCGAACTCTCGCCTGAGGTCGATCATGTATTTGAAAAGGCTCTCGCGGTCGATCCGCGAGCTCGCTTTGTAACGGCACGTGATTTCGGCGACGCATTTTACTCCGCCGCGACGGTTAGTCTTCTCGTTCCTTCGATGGAGACTGAGCCTGAGGTCGCCGAAGACGTGGAGATAGTCCACTATCCCGAATGTCGCGTGAGTGACCAGCCGGTCCCGGTATCGCCCGGCGAAAAAGAACCAGAAGAAATGTCGGAAAAGCTCGTTGCTGAAAAGATCGCGGTCATTCCCGCAACCGCGGCTACTGATAGCGAGGACGAACCGGCGTGGACGAGACGTTCACCCGATCTGATCGCTGAACCAAATTCTGGTTGGCTAAAGGTCGCCGGAATCGCGGTTGTGGGCATTCTTGCGAGTGGGATCGTTGGCTGGTATTACATGGTCAGTGAACCGGCTGAACTAGCGTATCAGACGACGAATAATGCCGTGCAAAACACCAACGTCGGTGAACCGCCAACGTCGGTAAACACCATCGTGCCACCGCTCCGTCGAAATATTCCTCAGCCACCCGACACCGAGTTTTTTGAATCCAGCAGGCAAAATCTTAAGGGCGACCTGATACGCAATTTTGTCGGGTTTATGATCTATTATCCGAAGGACTGGAAGGTCAACGGATCACAGGAAAGTAGATCAGCCGGAACCCGTGGCAAGTTTCTCGATATCTCAAAAGCAACTTCGGAAGGGCAACTGAAAGAGCAGATGCTGGTAAGTTATTATCCGAGCAAGGGAACAATAGAAGACGACTCCGAGAAATTTCCTCAGATGTTGAAGGAAACCAACGAGACCCTCAAAAAGCTGCTTCCTGGTTATCAGGTCGTCTCCGAAGGCCGCACCAACGTCAACAAAGATTGGCCTGCCTACGAAATTAAATTTCAAGGCAGCGGCACATCGGAAACCGGTGAACGTCTAGTTGTCTGGGGACGCCGACTCTTCATTCCTGCCGCCCGTCCGGGTGTTCGGAACGGCTTTGAGATCACGATGCTCGCGACCTCGTACGCGGATGGTGTCCATAGCGTAGACGATGTTGGCGTTCGGGGTGAGTTGGCAGACATCCTTCGCACTTTTGAGCCAAGCCAAAATTTTTAATATCTCAAATATATCCGGTGGTCTAAGGTAATCCAGACGAACCAGCTGGCGATCACGGATGGAATAAGCGCAAAGTCTGATCCAATGAGCGCTCCTTTCTGTGTCCACACAACAAAAATCCTTTACCTTTACCCGTTTTAGGAATAGAATCTTTTGGTACGCAAAGCAACCATCGGTTGGAGGTAGGTCATCATAGCCACAGAAGAAGTTTTACAATCCGGCAACGATCTATTAGGAGCGACTATGGACTTGAGTTCGGTGGCGGTCGAACGGGACATTCCGTTCGGTACAGAAGGAAATGTCGAACGGGCAGAGTATCAGGCACCAGCTATTGAGGTCGTGCTCGACGCGTCCGCGCCCGATATAGACCTGTGTCGACTTGCAACCGGGGGAAATCTGGCGGCGTTCGAGATGATCTACCAGAGATATCATCGGCGGACATATAGTCTGGCACTTCGGATGACCGGCAACCAGACCGAGGCGGAAGATCTGACGCAGGAAGTGTTTATTCAGCTGTTTCGAAAGATAGGCAGTTTCCGCGGCGATTCGGCATTTTCAACCTGGCTTCATCGAATGACGGTCAATCAGGTCTTGATGCATTTCCGTCGTCGGAGTGTAAAGAATGAACGCACCAGCGAAGACGGCGAAATGCCCGAACAAACCGTCCGCGGCACCGCTAATCCAAACAAAATGCAGGTCGTTGATCGCATAGCTTTGAAAAATGCGATTGCACAATTGCCGAACGGTTATCGAAACGTTTTTGTTCTGCACGATGTCGAAGGCTTCGAACACGAAGAGGTCGCCCGCCTGATGGGCATCTCGGTCGGAACCTCAAAATCGCAGCTTCATAAGGCTCGATTGAAGTTACGGGGCCTTTTGATCAAGGAAAAAGATTAATTGTTGACAAATCAAAATCAACACGAACAAGGTGGCAATGTTCGTGTTTTTTTTGTCAAAAGCCCGGTATAAAAGATCTCGTTGAAAGGCAACTAAATAGGGTATTAAACAATCTATCTAAGTGAGATGCATTGCGACGAATGTAAAGAACAATTAGGTGCCTTCATGGACAGCGACCTCGACGAAGCCCGGGCGTCGTCGATTCGTATGCATCTGGCGATCTGCCATGAGTGTGCGGCGGTCTGTGAAGACCTGGCGTCGATCGTCGATGTTTGTAAAACGGAAGCGTCGAGTGAGCTATTGCCGCCGAATTCGCAGGCTCTCTGGTGCCGGATAAATAATATCATTGAGAGTGAGAACGTTCCGGAAGTTGTGAAACAGCCCGGTCCGCGTCGACGCTTCTGGCAACTGTCTTTTCCACAACTTGCTTCCGCATTGCTGTTGATCGCGGTCGTGAGTTCGTTGCTAACAGTCATGGGGATCCGGCAATTCTCGCGACCGGCGACCGAAGATTTTATTACTAGGACGGCGGTTTCGCAGACGACATTTGAAAAAGTTTTGGGCAAGGTCGGCCTTATCGATACCCCGCAGCAGACTCGCGACCGCCGTGTTAAGGAACAGCAGGCAGCGATATCTTACTGGGATACGCGCGTTCAATCGAGGCGTGTGCAGTGGGATAGGCACACACGGGACGCGTTTGACCGCAATTTGCGGGTCATAGATGACAGTTTGAATCAATATACAATGATCCTGCAGCAGGATCCGGCGGACGAACTTTCGGGCGAAATGCTTGATTCGGTCTTGAATGATAAGATGAATCTGCTTCGCGATTTCTCCGATCTCTAGTTTAATGTTTGATAGATCACCCCTTCTTTCATGGTCGATATTGGCCGTTAAAACTACTGCTCTGCTGAGCGTAGTTTTTTTCTTTGCGCTTTCGGCCAGCAACATCTCCGCACAAAAGAAATTCTCAAAAACCTATCCGGCCGGTCAGAATGTGCGTCTCCAGTTGATGAACCGAACCGGGACCGTGACCGTCGAGGGTTGGAACCGCTCGGACATCAACATCTCAGCTTATCTCGAATCTCCGGCCGCAAATATCGAGCCTCAGAATCTGAGCGGCACGATCGTAATTAATCTGGTGCGTGACAATCAGGGCAGAAACGAGGTTGGGAACGTAAATTTTACGATCCGTGTCCCGTATTATGCGATGGTCGATATTGAGACCAAGATCGGCAATCTGAGTGTCAGCAATATTCGAAGCGGCCTCGTCCGGGCAAAAATTTCTAGTGAAGGTGACATCACTTTGACGAATATTGGCGCTGGAGCTGTTTCGGCTGAGAATGTGATCGGCGATATCTTCTTCGATGGCGAGATACAGGAAGGCGGCAATTATCGATTCTCGTCGATGCGCGGCAATGTTAATCTGCGTATTCCATTCACTTCCTCGTTTAGGCTGGTCGCGACCGCTCCGTCGACCCGAAACATCTCGCTCGGCTCGTTCTCGAACAGCAACATGAGTTATCTAAGCGATGGACGCCGCGTCGTGGGACGGTTTGGTGAGGGAAGTGCCACGCTCTCAGTAACCAATCAGCAGGGAAGTATTTCATTCATTCGACGATAGGCGTGACCATTGACTGCGAGTTCGTGTAAGGCGTAAGATTCTCAAAGTTCTCTCCAGCGGAACACCTAAAATGATCAAACGCAATTTAATTCTGGTATGCATTTCGACCGTTTTTTTAACGGTTATCGCGGGTGTAGTTTCGGCTCAAACTGTTAAACGGACAACGACTAAAACTGATCGATTCGATTTTGGTGCAGGCGGAACCGTTTCAATAATAGGAGCACCAGCCGGATCGATAACCGTTGTCGGTAGTTCGAAGAATGAGATCGAGATCACGGCTCAGATCGAAATACAGGCCGGGAGCGAAGCGGACCTCGACCGTCTTGCTCAGGTCACCACGTTTGGGACGGATGAAAGTTTAGGCCGTGTGTCGATCATTAGTTCGGGAACCCACAACAAGCTCGGTGACAAAAAGGCATGGAAAAAATTTCCCAAGGGATTACTTGGGTTGCCGTTCAAGATCGATTATGTGATCAGTTTGCCGCGATACACGGATCTGGAGATAAGCGGAGGCAAAGGCGATTTGAGTGTTTCCGGCGTCGAAGGTGCGCTGAAAATAACCTCGGTCGAATCAAACGCTAAACTCGACCTCATCGGCGGCGGAGTTTCGGCCACATTTGGAACCGGAACCGTAGTTATCACGATGCCGAACCGAAGCTGGCGCGGTAACGCGATCGACGCTGCTCTATCATCGGGCACGATGTCCGTTCATTTGCCGTCCAGCGTCAGTGCCGAGATCGATGCGACGATCCTCAAAGAGGGTAAGATCGAGAGTGCGTTTCTCGATTTCAAACCACGAACGCGAACCGTCCCGTTTACCGAGAGGTCGATAATCGCAAAGGCGGGTAGCGGCGGTATTTCGATGAAATTTACAGTCGGTGACGGAACACTCAAATTACTCCGGGTCGCAAAACCCAACTAATTAAATAACGCGCAAAAATCAGTAAGTAACATTAAGACGAGAAGCGTTCCGACTTCTTGACCGCCGTTTCGCGGTTTTTTATTTTAAATCGTATTATACGAAGATATGACCATAAAATCGGACATTTGGCTGCGCCGTATGGCTGCGGAAGAGGAGATGATCGTGCCGTTTCTGCCGGAACTCGTGCGCGAGGTGAATGGCAAACGCATAATCTCCGCGGGGGCGTCGAGCTATGGGTACGATATGCGTCTGGCGGATGACGGCTTTCGGATATTTTCTTCCGTTTATGGAAATGAGATCGATCCGAAGCGTTTCGACGAAGCGGCGTCATTGATCGAGCCGCCCGTTCGCGAAGCCGAAGACGGAGCGAGATATTATCTTCTTCCGCCCCATCACTACGGCCTCGGCGTGACGGTCGAGACCTTCAAAATGCCGAGGAACGTTACCGGAATCGCTCTCGGAAAATCAACATACGCGCGCGCTGGACTCCTCGTCAACACAACGCCGCTTGAAGCCGGCTGGACAGGTCGCCTCGTCGTTGAGATCGCCAATCTTGCTAACCTTCCATTGCGGGTTTACATAAATGAAGGTATCGGACAAATTCTCTTTTTCGAATCCGACGAAGATTGCTCCGTCTCGTACTCCGATCGCGGCGGCAAATATCAGGGGCAAACCGGACTGACCTTTGCTAAGGTCTAGCTTTCCAACAAAAGCCTTAAAACGTCTTTAGTGAAGATGCTATGGCCGGACAAAAAAAGTAAGGCCGGCGGGATGGATCCGGCCGGCCTTAACAAACTAAATTAGAATTAGTTTAGATAGTTCCATCGTCATTTCCTGAATCATAGGTTGCTGGCGTTGACATGTCCACGCCAGCATCAAAGCCTGTATCCACCGACGCCATATCGTAGCCGCCGCCAACCTCAACTGCTGATGATGGATCAACATCATAGCCAGACGATGCGGGATCAGCGGTAGCTGCGTAGGTGTCGGCGGATTCCTGATAGCCGCCGGCGATGTCCATGTTTCGGTCGGCTGCATCCATGTTGCCTTGTTCAGCGTAGGAAGCGGCGTTGTCAGCGAAGTATTCCGCATTCTTTTCCTGATAGACGGCGTTATCCAGATTGTACGCGTCCTGGTCCGCCTGGCTTGTGTGATCGGAGCCGCTCGCGAGGTAGTCAGCATCGCCGATCGTGTAACCGGCATTGAGAGCGTCTTCCTTTGCCGCTTCATAATCGCCTTCAGCAATGTGCTCGGCTTGCTGTGTTCGATAATCTTCGGCGATCTCCTGCTTATAAGCCGCATTGTCGAGGTCGTTCGAATCAGAGGCTCCGAGCATCGTCGAATCGCCGGCTTCCCACGACTCGCTCTCAGCAGTCTCGCGTGCATCGGCCGCAGCGGCGTAATCACCCTTGGCCACAAAATCATCTGCCGCGGTTTGAGCATCGCGAGCCGCGTCTCCGTGGGTCTGCTGGGCAGCCATATTTGCGTCGTCAGAGCTGCTTACGCTCTCGTCCGATGCGTAATCAGGCGTCGCGAGAACCGGTTCGGATGCAGCGTAGAGTGGTTCGACGGCTGAGTCGATTGCGGGTTCATAGGTGGATTCGACAACGTATTCTTCCGACGTTTCTTCGGTAACCTCTTCCGAAAATTCGTCGCCTACATCGCCGTCCGTAACGGGAAAACCATCCTCGCCTACCGTGAATTCTATCGAATTTGTCGAGATCTCTTCTTCCGTCGGCAGACCTTCATCCCCGAGCGAAACTTCCTCAAGCTCACCGTCACCATCGGAGTCTGCATAGAAGGTATCGAGTTGCCCGTCGCCATCTGTGTCAACGCCGCCGGCATCCACGACGCCGTCACCATCGGTGTCCATGACGATCGCGTCCAGGTTTCCGTCTCCGTCCGAATCTACGGCAACGGCATCGACTCGGCCATCGCCATCGGTGTCGCCAGCGACCGTGTCCAACTGCCCATCGCCGTCGGTGTCGGCTGCGCCCGTGTCGATCTTTCCGTCGCCATCGAGATCGGCATAGGTTACTTCGGATATCGGCGTGCTGTCATCAAAAAGAGCTTCGACGATCTCGTCGGCCAAGGTGCCTTCCTCGGCAGGTTCGGTCGTTATTTCGAAAGTCTCAGCACCGTCCGGGGTTGCTTCTGTGATCGTTATTGGTTCTTGTTCAATCGCCATAATTTTGGTTCTCCTCTCTTATTTTTGCCGGACGAGTGTTTGACTCAGCCGGTTTGGTATTCTTCCTCAGTACAGTTATTTTTCCGCATTTGGTGCTGGGGCACTTGACGGATAATTTTGGTTTGCCAACCAGGGCAGACATCGGTACTCGCATCGGCGTCTGGCACGCGGAGCACTTGAACTTCAACTCCGATCTGGACTTCGAAGGCGGCCCCGACGACTCTGACGGTCTTGCCGCAGATTCTTGTTTTGCCGGCCCGACGCGGGCTAGCGTTTCCCTGATCTCAGATGCCGTGCGTTGAAATTCAGGACTGTTGGCAAATTGATTGAGCAATTTCAAACGGGGGCCGATGTAGGGCGTTGAGCTGGTCGTTAACTCCGATAGCCGAAGCATCTCGCCATCGTCCTCCCGCTGCTGTTCGAGCCATGATTCAATATTGATCTGTTTGAAAATAAACGACGATTTAAGCGACCAAGATAAGAGGGTCCGGCGTGCTACTTCCTCACTTCCGACTGCGACAAGGCCGGCCCGGTCGGCAGTTATTTCGGCTTGGCGGGCCCATGCCAAGAGCGGCATTTCGATCGCTCCGCCGATCATCGCCGAAGGGCTCAGGATCGCGTTAAAGATGCCGCCCGACATAAAGCCTTTCGCCGGGCCTTGTTCGCCGAGAAAGAACCTGATGACTGTTTTCCAGAGTGCATGACCGGCCTTGCAATGACCCATTTCACGGGCCAGCAGATAGAGCATATCGACACCCTGAAAATTACCAGCTACCGCCGAACCGACGACGATAAATGAGTTGTTATCAGTGCCAAAGGTGAGGCAGTCCCACGGCCGGTCGCCCGACAGATAAACGTCGGGCATGTGATTCATCCCGAGGATGCGTGCCGCTCGCAATGCCTGCCCAAAGATATGCGGCATCTGTTTTTCGCTAAGCAATATCCCGTTGAATGAAACCTCGATCCACCGCCTGCCAACCTTTTCAGAAACTGCTTTGGCCGCTGAGTTCAAAGGTTTGACCGCACCGAGAGCGGCCATCGCCTTGGCATCGGCCGCCCACGCAAATGCCGAATTATCTACGGTGTAACCCGGAACCAGCGGACGCAGCCAGCGACATTCCTTACAAAAGATGCGCGAATCCGGTAATCCGCGACCATCGCAACCGCACATTCGGCACATCCTCAACGGTGGCAGTGCGAACTGTTGTTGTGGATAGTATTGAGCCGGAGGCGCGACGGGCTGATGCTGCACTTGAGGAAGTGCAATGGCTACACCGCAGAAGATGCAGAATTTTGTGCCCGGAGCTGGTTGCTGATGGCCGTTGACACAAAATGGATTTTTGGCATTGTCAGCCATAATTAATATCCGCTAGATGAAACCAAACCCATGAGGAAGGAGATGACGTAGAAGGCAATGTGTACGATGGTCGCGGCGATGCCGCCCCAGAAGCCAACCGTCGCCATCATCTTGCCGCTCTCAGGAGATCGGCCATGCTTGATCGCGTCGAGTTCCATCCAACCCAAGATCGCGGCTGGTATCCCGAGTAAAGGGCCGCAGCATAAAAACCCGCCGATCGCTAAGATCATTGCGATCATTGGCTTTTGCGATACAGGTGGTGCCGCGACGTAGGCCTGACCACCCACGGCTGATGGTCCGCCCGGATTCTGCGGCCACGACTGCTGTTGCGGCGGAAAAGCACTCGGAGCGTTCAGTGGGGAAGCGCAGTTGTGGCAAAACGCTGCTTCCGCCGGATTTGATAAGCTACATTTAGGACAAACTTTTGTCATACTATTAAAAAGTTGCTCTGCATTCCCAAAAAAAATTGGGCCGGTAAGAAAAAAAAGGTAACTCTAAAACAACAATGCGAAAAAATAGGACGAAAACCGTCAAATTATTTTGTTATAACGTTAGAATAACCCAAAGTAGCTCAATTTGAAATTTAGTTATATACGATGATCAATATTCAGAACTACATTTTTGGCGACATCGTCGAACCGGCATCGCGAGCGTATCTCAATAATTCCGATCCCTCGACCGGTGAGGTCTATTCGCTGATCGCCGATTCGGATGACCGCGACGTGCATCTTGCGGTTGAGGCGGCGTCGGCGGCTTTTCCGTCGTGGTCGAATACGTCGGCTGAGGCAAGGCACGATATTTTGATGCGGCTTGTAGGTTTGATAGAACGCGATCTTGAGCCGCTTGCTCTGGCTGAGAGCGTGGATCAGGGGAAGCCCGTTTCGCTCGCACGTGCTGTCGATATTCCGCGAGCGGTTGCTAATTTCAAATTCTACGCGACAGCCGCGATGCACACGGCGAACGAGTCGCACGACAGTGTCGGACAGGGTGCGATTAACTACACACTGCGACAGCCGCTCGGCGTTGTCGGGTGCATTTCGCCGTGGAATCTGCCGCTCTACCTCTTTACATGGAAGATCGCACCGGCGATCGCCGCCGGATGCACGGTCGTCGCCAAACCCTCAGAAGTAACGCCGATGACGGCCTATTTACTTTCGAAACTGTGTATCGAGGCCGGATTGCCGGCTGGAGTTCTAAATGTAGTTCACGGGCTCGGCCCTAAGGTAGGCTCGGCTATCGTCGCTCATAAAGATGTGAAAGCAATTTCTTTCACCGGTGGGACAAAGACCGGCGAAGAGATCGCCCGCGTTGCGGCGCCGATGTTCAAAAAATTGTCGCTCGAGCTCGGTGGTAAGAACCCGAACATTATCTTCGCCGACTGCAACTACGAGGAAATGATGGCAACCACTGTCCACTCGTCGTTCTCCAATCAAGGTGAGATTTGCCTGTGCGGCTCGCGTATATTCATCGAGCGGCCGCTGTTTGAGAAGTTTAAGGCGGATTTTGTCGAGCGAGTCGCCGCGTTGAAGGTTGGTGACCCGCTGGACGCTGAGACGGACGTCGGAGCGATCGTTTCGCGGTTCCATTTTGACAAAATAATGTCGTACATCGATCTGGCAAAAACCGAAGGCGGCTCCATCCTCGTAGGCGGCAGGCAATCGAATATCGAAGGGCGTTGTGCAGACGGTTGGTTTATCGAGCCGACGATCATCGAGGGTTTGTCATACGATTGCCGAACGAATCAAGAAGAGATCTTCGGCCCGGTCGTTACGATACTGCCTTTCGACACGGAAGAAGAGGTTTTGACCTACGCAAATTCAGTTCGTTACGGCCTCTCCGCCACAGTGTGGACTGAAAACCTTTCGCGAGCTCACCGCGTAGCATCAAAATTGGAGAGCGGAATTGTCTGGGTCAACTGCTGGCTGCTCCGCGATCTCCGAACGCCTTTCGGCGGAGTCAAAGACAGCGGCGTCGGCCGCGAAGGCGGTTTTGAGGCACTCAGATTTTTTACGGAAGAGAAGAATGTTTGCATAAAGTTATGACGGATTGGGCGAGTCCTGAATGGACAAATATGTTTGAATCCGAAGAAGAATTCTTACGGATTATTGATAAGCATGACGTTCTTATTCAGCAGTGTGCCAATGGAGAAATAACTTTTGCAAACTTTTTAGAGAAATACGGCAACTTTTACGGATATTATGCATTGGACGGTCACGAGAGTGATGAAAATGAACGGGCGATGTTCGAAAGGTTTGAGAAACGGCTAGGCCCTCACGAAGAAATAGTTAACGAAATATACCAATATCTTTGCTCCGACGAGCACGCCAAACGCGAAATATATATCAAGGCTGGTCGGTTTGGTAATGACGAGGGGTTTCGACGGCTACGGCTCATAGATCAAAAACACTTCGGTTCAGGGGATTAATTATGAAGATCAGGAAATTGTTACTTATAGTCTTTTTGGGAGTTTTGTCAGTTAGCGGTCTTGCGCAGCAAAAGCCTCCGACCGAATCGGCGATGGATCGCTTTCTTCGCTATGTGAAGATCGATACGCAGTCGGCAGAGGACCAACCGGCTCCGCCTTCGACTAAGAAGCAGCTTGACCTGGCCCGTTTGCTGGAAAAGGAGCTGAAGGAACTCGGTGTTCAGAACGTCAGCATCAGCGAATGGGGAATCGTTTACGGCAGAGTTCCGGGCAATCTGGTGGACAACTCGTCAGTGCCGACGATCGGATTTATTGCGCATATGGACACGTCTCCGGCGGTGTCGGGGGCGAACGTTAACGCGATCATTCATAAGAATTATCAGGGCGGTGACATCGTTCTGCCGAACGACAAGTCTCAGATCATCACAGTTGCACAAAATCCGAACCTAAATAATTTGATCGGCGACGATATAATTACGGCGGACGGCACGACTTTGCTTGGGTCGGACGACAAATCTGGCATTGCCGAGATCATGACGATGATCGATATCTTGAAAAATAACCCTTCGATAAAGCATGGAAACATCGCGATCGCCTTCACGCCGGATGAAGAGGTCGGCGGCGGGATCGATAAATTTGATATTAAAGGCTGGGGAGCGAAATTCGCGTACACCGTGGATGGCGGACAACTTGGCGACATTTCGAATGAGACTTGGTCGGCACGAACCGCGACCGTTACTTTCAACGGCAAATCCACTCATCCCGGAACTGCCAAGGGAATTATGATCAACTCGATGTACGCGGCCGGAACATTCCTCGGCGAGTTCCCCGCCGCCATTCCTAATCGCCCCGAGACGACCGAGGGCAGGGAGGGCTTTATTCACCCATATACGTCAAATATGTCCGAAGAAACCTCGACCGTGAAGATATTGCTTCGTAACTTCGATATCGCCGGGCTTGCCGCAGCCCATTTCGACGACGGCGAAGCGCTGTCCGGTTTCAAGGCCGAGCAGCGTCAGCGGCACGCCGATCTCGTTGTTATAGTTGCCCGGAGTGGCGTGCGTGGGGCCGGTGCGCTGCATGATCGCTGCTGTCAGGC
>JBBRUA010000067.1:0-11740 GCA_038248245.1 Pyrinomonadales bacterium
GTATCAAAACCCGGACTGCGTTCTCCCGATAGTGCTTTGTAGAGGCTTTCGCGAGAAAGACCCGCGTCACGGGCGACTTGTGACATACCTTTTGCCCGGGCAATATTCCCCAGAGCCTTTGCGATGAAGGCAGCATCGCCGTTTGCTTCTTCCAGACAAGCTTCGAGATAGGCTGCCATGTCTTCAGGCGTTTCCAGATATTCGGCAGCGTCGTATCGGGTTGTTTTTGTTTTGGCCATTTTTATAGTTCCTCCGCAAGCTTTAGCGCCTTTTGAATATCTCTCGTCTGGGACTTTTTGTCTCCTCCGGCAAGCAGGATAATCAATTCCGAACCGCGCTGAATAAAGTAAACGCGATATCCGGGTCCGTAATCGACCCGCATCTCTGAAACTCCTTGGCCAATTGGTTGAACATCACCCGCATTTCCCATTTCGAGCCGATCGATCCGCATTTGTATGCGAACACGCGCGAAACGGTCGCGAAGGCCACGAAGCCATTTTGCGAAGATTTCAGTCTGGCGGACTTCGATCATAAATCAGTGTAGCCGAAAGGATACACATAATCAACTAAATTTTTTCCTTGAAATTCTTCCTCAAGCCCTGCCAAACTTCGTGATAATCATTCTGCAATTGCGGACATTCCATGGCAAATTTTGTTGGGCGGATGATGTAGCGGGACTCGAGCATAAAGGCCATTGTGCCGCTTAGTTTTTGCGGTTCCAGAACGGCATTCGACGCTTTCTCAAACGCGTCAAGATCCGGGCCATGGGCGGACATTTGGTTATGGAGCGAACCGCCGCCGGGGGCGAAGCCGGTTTCTTTGGCGTCGTAGGCACCGTAGATGAGGCCCATGTATTCGCTCATCGTATTCCGGTGGTACCAGGGCGGGCGGAATGTGTCTTCGGCGACGAGCCAGCGGTCGGGAAAGATGACAAAATCGCAATTTGCCGTTCCCGCGATATCGCTCGGGCTGGTCAGAACAGTAAATATCGACGGATCCGGATGGTCGAAAGAGATCGAGCCGATCGTGTTGAATGTCCGTAGATCGTAGCGGTAAGGAGCGTAGTTGCCATTCCAGGCGACGACATCGAGCGGCGAATGATCGATGGGGCACGACCACAGATTACCGCCGAATTTAGCGATGAGTTCGAAATCGCCTTCGACATCTTCGTACCAGGCGACGGGCGTTTCAAAATCGCGGGAATTCGCCAAACCGTTCGAGCCGATAGGTCCAAGGTCTGGAAGACGAAACTGCTGACCGTAATTTTCGCAGATATAGCCGCGAGCGACGGTCTTGTCAGTGCCACCTGCGGTAGCGGGCGGTTGAACGCTCGTACTCGAAGCCAACTCGCCCGCAGGTTCAACACGAAACTTCAAACCTCTCGGAATGACTGCAACCGAACCCGGTCCAACTTGCAGCAATCCTAACTCGGTCAATATCCCCAGCCTACCCATCTCCGGCACGATCAACATCTCGCCGTCGGCGTTATAAAAATAGCGATCGCCCATGCCCTTGTTACATGCGTAGATGTGAACGGCCAGGCCCGTCTGGGCAAACAGATCGCCGTTACCAGCGATCGTCGTGATGCCCTCGATAAAATCGGTCGGCGTCGTCGGTACGGGCAGAGCGTCCCACCGAAGCTGGTTCGGCGTCGCCACAACCTCGTCAAACGGCGAAGACCTCCACAAACCATTGTCGATCTGCACACACGGCTGATGCGTCACCGAAGGCCGAATGCGATACGTCCACGTTCGTTTATTCGCCCCACGCGGTGCCGTAAACGCCGTCCCCGAAAATTGCTCCGCATAAAGCCCAAGCGGAGCTTTCTGCGGCGAATTCCGCCCAATGGGCAAGGCTCCCTCGACTGCCTCAGTCGCAAATTCGTTTCCGAAACCCGTTTGATATTTCAGATTCACCATAGATTTGTCAGGCAAAAGCGGCACGTCAAACCGAATATAACCAGGCTCCGTTGCTGATCGTAAGCCCGTCGCGATAACCGCCCGCGATCAACACCTTGCCGTTTTTCAGCAGAGTCGCCGTTGAAAAAAGCCGCAGAGTACCCATGTCACCAGCTACAAGCGAAAAACTATTGGCTGCCGGGTCGAATACCTCGGCACGATCCGACCCGCCGGCGATCAGCACCTTTCCGCCGCTCAATACAACCGCGGTTCCCTGCAGTTTGTATCGCGCTGAGACCATTTTGTTAGCTACGGAAGTAAAATTACCCTTTGCGACATCGTAGATCTCAGCGTTCTGATAAGCACCGTCACCGTCGCGTTCGTCGGAACCGCCAATGATCAGGACTCTGCCGTCCGTGAGCAATGTCGCTTCGTGCTTGTGCCGTTTTACTGTCAAGTTGCCGGTTGCGGTGAATCGACCATTTTTCGGATCAAAGATCTCGGCACTCGCGAATATCTTGACATTCGAGCGACGGTCTTTGTGACCGCCCGTGATCAGAACCTTGCCGTTTTTAAGCAGCGTCGCAGTATGCGATTCGCGCTCGATAGACATTTCGCCCGTCGCCGCAAACCTGCCGGTCCGCGGGTCATAGATCTCGGCGCTTTTGAGAAACGTCCATCCGGTGCCGACACCGCCGGCGATCAATATCTTTCCGTCGTCAAATTTAATGGCGATATGTCCACTTCGCGGTGAGACCATCTGCCCTGCAAGGACGAAACGCCTCGTCGCGGGATCGTAGATCTCAAATGTGGTCAGATAGTCGCCGTGGTAACCGCCGGCGATGAGCACCTTGCCGTCCGATAATACATTTGCGGTATGGCTGGATCGAGCCGTCGTCATGTTGCCGACGGAAGCGAAAGTATTTGTTTCGGGATCAAAAAGCTCAGCGCTGGGAAGGCTCCCGCCGCCGGCAATAAATCCGCCGGCGATCAGGACCTTTCCGTCATTGAGAAGAGTTGCGGTGTGTGCTGCTCGCTTTGAAGACATCGCGGCTATCGATTCGACCTTTCCGATGAAGGATGGAACAGGCGTTCTGTTTTTGCTATCGCTGACGACCTGAGCGTTACATCCCGTAACGCCTATAAATATGAACCCTATGATCGAAAATACAGATGCGCGTTCCAGCTTAGATCTCATATATTTTCTCATTTGATTTCTCTCCTCGTTTTTAGTCGATTGCTCCGCTCAACATTTTCGATCTGTGAGCTCCATGTGGCCGGATTGCGACGCGATCTTAGAGGCGATCATCGCGATGATAATCCCACGAAATACTATCTCAAAGGGATGCATTCTTGAGATATGGTTCGCGATCTTTGTCATCAGAAAATATTAGATCAGACCGACAATTCTGGCAACTAAGTCAGTTCTGATCGTCAAAGTTCCCGGCGCATTTTGCAGATGTCGATGCCCGGCCCAAAACCGTCCGACGTGTGCTCTACCGTGACAAAACCAAACTTTTTGTAAAACCCTTCTGTGTGCTGCGACGTGCAGGTGATTATCGACCGCTCGCCGAAATACTCGTTAGATTTAGCGATCCGATATTCGGTCAGTTTCTTTCCAATGCCGGTGCCGAGGTGATCGTTATGAACCATTCCCCAACACAACGCGACCGTATCGTCTTCGTTAACCCCAATGCCGCCCGCACCGACGACCACTCCTTCTTTTTCGATCACGTAATAGTTCTCTACAGAATCCGCTAAAAACTCTCGCAATCCGGGCTCTTCGTCGGGACCGAAATATTTTGGAATATTTGAACGGAACACTTCGATAATTCGCTCAATGTCGTCGGTTTTATAGGGCCGGATATTCATCAGACGAATCTATTTTTGAACGTGAACTAGGGAAAAATTCCGAGCTCAGAATATGAAACCGCGATCTTGTCTATCGCACTTACGAAGGCGGCGGTTCTTAGGTCGTTGACGCCCTTTTTCTGTTTCCAGACCTCGCGGATCTGCTGATACGAGCTGCTCATTGTTTCTTCGAGGCCCGAATAAACAAGGTCCACCTCATCAGCACCGCGAGCGATTCCCATTCGCTCATGGGGGGAGATCTCTTTGCCGGTTTCCCTCTCGATGAGCTTCAATATCCGATCGTATGCGCCCTGCTCAAAGCGTTTTTCTATGCGCCCTAAACGAACGCGCGACAGATTTTTCAGCCATTCGAAATATGAGACGGTCACACCGCCGGCATTGATGTAGACATCCGGAATGACCATTACGCCCTTGGCCCGCAGTATGTCGTCCGCCTCGGCTGTGACGGGGCCGTTAGCTCCCTCACCGATGATCTTTGCCTTTATCCGAGGGGCATTATCGGCAGTGATCTGATTTTCGAGGGCGGCTGGGATAAGGATGTCACAATCGATCTCGAGCCCATCCTCGCGGCGGTCAAGATTAGCAGCTTTTCCAAAATTCAGGATCGAACCGGTTTCTTTACGATGCCGCATCAGGGATTCGAGGTCTATCCCGTTCGGGTCGTGTATCGCTCCCTCATATTCCACAATACCAACAAGAAAGGCACCGCCCTCCTGACAAAACTTTGCCGCGTGATAACCGACATTGCCTAACCCCTGAACGACAACTCGCTTACCCTGAATGCCACGCTCCAATCCGAGCACGGTCATGTCATCGGCGTTATCGCAGGCTTCCCGCAAGCCATAGAAAACCCCCAATCCTGTAGCCTCGTTGCGGCCGCGGATGCCGCCCTGCGAAACGGTCTTGCCGGTAACGCAACCGAGAGCGTCGATCTGCTCGGGGTGGAAAGCCATATAAGTGTCTGCGATCCAGGCCATTTCTCGGGCACCGGTGCCGTAGTCGGGTGCGGGAACATCAAGAGCAGGGCCAATAAAATTTTTCTTGATCAGCTCGGCCGTGTAGCGACGTGTTATTTGTTCAAGTTCGGCCTTCGAAAAGTCCTTTGGATTGATTTTGACCGCGCCCTTTGCTCCGCCGAATGGCACATCGACGAGCGCGCATTTGTATGACATTAATGATGCCAACGCCACGACCTCGTCTTCGTTTGCGTCCTCGGAAAATCTTATACCGCCCTTGACCGGCAATTTATGATGGCTGTGTTGTGCGCGCCAAGCGGTAATAGTGCGGTAGCCGCCGTCCTTTCGGATGGGGAACTGAAACTTATAAATGCTGTTGCACATTTTTATCTGCTTCAGCAGTCCCTCGGGCTGTCCCGTTAGGGCCGCGGCCTTATCAAAATACTGCGAAACGCTATCCAAGAAAGCGCTGCCCTGTTGCATTGAGCTCATATTGGTTCTCCTACTGAAAAAGTAGTTTGCTAGGGTGCTGGCAAAACTTTACAAATTCCCCCGCCGCCTCTGCTCTTCTTCGATGGATACGAACAATGCCTTAAAGTTGCCTTTGCCGAAGCCTTTGCACCCCTTGCGTTGGAGTATTTCGTAGAAGACGGTCGGGCGGTCTTCTACGGGTTTGGTGAATATCTGGAGCAGATAGCCTTCTTCGTCGCGGTCGACCAGGATGCCGAGCTTCTTTAGGGACTCGATGTCTTCGTCGATCTCGCCGACGCGGCTCGGCAGTTCGTCGTAATAGCTATCCGGTACGGTGAGGAATTCGACGCCGTTGGCGGCAAGTTGTGCGACCGTCGAGCGAATGTCGCGGCAGAGCAAAGCGATGTGCTGAGCACCGGCTCCGCGGTAGAACTCGATATATTCCTGGATCTGCGATTTGCCCTTTTTGCTCTCGGCGGGCTCGTTGATCGGGAATTTGATATTGTGCTGGCCGTCGCTCATCACGATCGACATTAGTGCCGAATACTCGGTCGAGATGTCTTTGTCGTCAAAGGTGATGTAGCGGAAAAAGCCCATCACGTCGCGGTAAAAATCACACCACTCGTTCATCTTTCCAAGCTCGACGTTACCTACGATGTGATCGACCATCATTATGCCGGTCGCCTCGCCGGCGACGTCCTGAGCGATAAACCCGGGCAGGAACGGCCCCGAATAATTGTGGCCGTTACCGTTGTTGTATGAGATCAACGAATGGATCGTGTCGCCGTAGGTCGCGATCGACGCGTGGCGAACGGTGCCGTTTTCGTCCGAGTGATCATGCGGTTCCTCGACCGGCGTCGCTCCGCGCCTGACGGCCTCGTGAAAGGCGTGATCGGCATCCTCGACCAGAAACGCGATGTCATGAACGCCATCGCCATGCTGCTTTATATGCTCCGAACCCGGATGCTCCGGCGACATCGGTGTCGAGAGTATGAAGTTGATATTCGTCTGCCGCAACGCATAACTAGTCACCTCGCGGTTACCAGTCTCGAGCCCCATATACCCAACCCGAGAAAGCCCGAACGCCTTGCGATAATAAAACTCCGCCTGCTTCGCATTCCCAACGTAAAACTCAACGTGATGTATCTTTTTTAGTCCTAATGGATTTTGTGTTGTCATAACTTCCCCATATTGAATTTGTTTGTTTCGATTTAATAACTGTTCCAAAACGAATCGCGATTCCATGTCCAGTATGCAAAGCCAATGGAGAAAAGGAACAGCAAGGAGCCAACTAGAATATAGAAATAGCTTGTTCGCAGATTGAGCGTAACCTTCTCGTTAGAAAAATGCGTTTGAAGACCTTGAGCAATTTTCTTTTCAGTCTTCCTGTGGCCGGCATCTCTAATTTTTACCGTAGCCGCACCTGACCATGCGTTGATCGCAGAATCTAAGTCAGTATCTAAACTTGTAAGCCGCATTTTAGAGATTCGTTCTTCAAAAGGAAGTCCGAGCTGTGTCAATACTGATACAAGCGAGGTTCGAAATGATTCTTCATCCACACCTATAACCGAATAGCCTTGCATTGTTTTCCAAAGGAAAAATAACAGAACGGAGTAAAATAACCCCAGAAATATCGGTGAAAGCATTGTAAACCAGTCAATATCGCGATCGACGGATCCTGATAACTGGATAACGCCCCTCACCGGAATTATTAACTGCGAGGCAAGAGCAAAAAATACGACATAAAAATTATACTTGGTTCGCATCACGTAAGGTTTTCTTGTAAGTAGCACATTTGCTCCTAGAAACAAAAAATAAAGGGACAGCAAAATAAATACGCCCCACAGAGCTAAAAATATCATTTATTACATCTCCCTAAAGCTACCAAATTCAAGAGTGCGCATAAGCTTTGACCTTTATGTGACGCTTTGCCAGCCGTTTACGACGTGGATAGTATTTGTCAATTGACTGAAAAGGTGTTTTAACGTCCGTTTCTCTTTGGGTTAATCCGACTGACCGCAAGCCCGATGAAACGGACTCGGAATTCTATTATCACTCTTGACACGCCGTGAATAACGGGGCGATTCGCCCTCCGGGAAGGCCTCGCAAACGACGCTGACCATTCGACTAATTCAGCGCCAATTCCGACACATTAGCATTCTCATAGATTTCTATGAGAGCCGATAACACATCCATCAACGACGCGAGCGGATGCGTCTCGTTCTCGCCAACCTGATCTATAAGGTCGTCGAGCATATTGACAAGACGATCATATTTTGTATGATTGGCCAAATTCATTTCCTAACTCACAACCTGATCGCCAGTTCCAACTCACCACCTAGTCCGGTTTCGATGATCTTTCTAAGCGTTGAAATCCGCACGTCTTTTACATCATTTTCTACCCGCGAGATCGCGGCTTTGTTGGTTCCGACCTTGTCGGCGAGTTCCTGTTGGGTCATGCCTTTCTTCTTGCGGGCTTCCTGAATTAGAACGCCCATCTTGAATTCCTGGAAACCACGTTCGTACTCGTCTCGGGTCGGGGTTCCGGGTTTGCCGTACCTTTCATCTATCAGTTCATCAAGTGACGTTAGGTTATTCTTTCTCTTCATAATATTCGTCCCTAATTCGGAGTGCTCGTTCGATCTCGCGACTGGGCGTCTTTTGTACTTTCTTTTGAAAACCATTTGTCAAAACAACCAGATTTCCCTCATCAAAAAAACAGAAAACTCTAAAAATGTCGCTCTCCCACATCACCCTTATCTCAAAAAGCCCATCAGTTCCATGCATCTTCTTCAGGAATTGACCCGGCACAACTGCGGACGTTTCGATAACCTTCAAAGTCCAAACGATCTTATCCGCGACTTTCAAGGTTTGTTGACCTAGGAATTCGCGAAAATAGTGTTTGAAATAAAATACCCTTCGAAACGTCTCTGCCATATATGACTCTAGCAAATGTTGTCTAATAAGACAACTTTTCTATTTCCCAAAACTCTCAATATATTTCCGCGTCACCTCTTTCAATTCTGCATACGACGGGATGACGTAGAGGATGGGTTGCATGTCGGCGTAGTTGTAATCGGTGTTGATGACCTGTTCGAGGTTGAACGGGCGGCGTTCGACGTTTGAGGAGAAGGCGTTCTCCAGTTCGCCGAAACTCGAGAGCAGGCCGGCGCCGTAGGCTTTGGCGGAGCCTTCGTGCTCGACTAGTCCGAACTCGACGGTGAACCAGTAGAGACGGCCGAGTTCCTCGAGTTGCTGATCGGTGGCGATGCGGGCTCCGTGGCCGACGAGTTGTGAGTAATCGGCAAAATTCGGGTTCGTGAACATCGGGATGTGCCCGATCGCTTCGTGAACGATATCCGGTTCAGGCGTGTATTCCGGATGCGAATGATGGCGAATATACTGCGTCGAGAGCATCACGCGATACGAAAGCCACGAGAGAAAACCGCGCGTTTCGACCAGACCCTCGATCGGGGCGAGCCGAAATCCCGTCAGCTCCTTCAAACGGCGGTTCATTTCGGAAAGCTGCGGAATGCGGTCGTTCGAAAAGCCAAGATCTCGCTTCGCACCGAGGTAAAACGGGCTCGCGTATTTTTGCTGCAGTTCCTCGAGTTTGCCCGCAACGTGCCGCCAGACGCCTTGCTCTTCGTCGGTATAGTCGACATCGGTGATCTTGCCGGTCTCGCGAAACTGTTTCGCAAGGCTCGCGATATGGTCGCGACGGGTGCGATATTCTTCGTCACTGGCCCCGGGATGATCGAGGGCGAGTTGATTGATGTCCTCAAATTTCAAGTCGCGGAATTCCGGCAGATCGTGCTCGGAGACCTGAAAATTGGCTATCGCCATTGGTGATTCCGTTGGTGTGGTTTCGGTCAACATCTTTTGAGCGGCTCCTTTCATATATTCGATGAGCAAAAATTTGGTTATAAACGTATAAGTATTTTAATCGAAATGTGAATTACATTGAATGGCGTTCCGCAGTTAAAATACTAGTATTACTTTATATAGTAAGTTTATTAGAGCCTTTGACTTTATAAAGCATTCTTCGTCATGAAACGATGGGTTAGTGGGCAGGTTGAGTGAGCTTCTTAAAAAGATATGATCGATGAAATCGACCGCAAGATATTATTTGAATTGCAGACTGACGCCCGCACCAGCTACGCGGCGCTTGGGCGGCGGGTTGGGTTGACGACGCCGGCGGTGATCGAGCGTGTCCGCAAACTCGAGGACGCGCAGATAATCGCGGGATACCGTGCCGAGATCGACACTGCGAAGGTCGGCCTGCCGATCACGGCTTTCGTGCGGATGAGCATCACCGGCGTCGATTACAGCCACATTATCGAGGTCGCCGAGAGTTCGAACGAAGTCCTCGAGTGCCATCGCGGCACCGGCGGAGATTCGTTCATTATGAAGGTCGCAGTCCGCTCCGTCGAACATTTGCAGGAAGTGATCGACCGCCTGACGCCATACGGGATCACGACCACCACGATCGTGCTGTCATCTCCGGTTCGAAAACGCGTTCTGAAGATCGACTAGATGTACGAAGCGTCGAACAGAATAGCAAAAACCTGCGTTAGCCTGACGCTGTTATCAACATTTTCTTCCTCGTTTATTGGGGTATAAATACTCTATTTTTGCTCGCTGCGGGACTGACGATCGCCGAGGCTTTCCTTGCCAAAGACAACTAAAATTGTGTTGTCTTCGCCCGTTAAGCGAAGAGTGAATTAGGTTTCGGATTTAGAATGCTGAAGCTTGCATAATTGTTTCTGCGAAGCACGCCATTCCTCCTTTGCTAAACCACTATGTAAGTCAATTTGAACATTGTTTGGCATATAACCAAGCAACATAGGTGAGTAATATTTGTAGATACCGGATAGTGCAAAGATTGGTGTAAAAGAAAATTGTACAATAGGTAAATAAATGAGAAACAATAAACCAAACAGAGGGTGATTATAAGTCATTTCAATAATTAATATTCCGAGATAAAAACCTAATACCAATAGGAATATCGCTTCAATCCATTGCAACAACTTAGGTTGTTTATAGAAGTCATTCATTTTCGTTATGTCGTCTTAAGATTTAGCATAACGGGCTGCAGCCACCCGACGGGCAGGATTTTGCCACAAGACTGATAGGAAAACCTAAACTTCTATTAAATCCAGAACTGTCGTTGGAAACTGTTTCACCACATAGCGGATTCAATTGCAGCGTGTGCATTGCCCGAGTTCTGTCGGTATTCATCGCTTCACCTGCAAAAAAAGTTGCTTATTATCGATCGGCGTTTTTGCTGTCGATCTTCCAGACTGTCTGCCCGGTGAGTGACTAAAACATGACTATACTAGGAGTTCCACGCGACCTGGCTTCGGAGCCTCATTAGAGTTCTCTCAAGGCCGATCACCTCAAAAACCGAGAGCATTGATGGGCCGACGGCGACGCCGGTGAGCATTGTTCGGGCGCCGTTCATGATGACGCCGAGTTTTGTGCCTTTTTCTTCGGTGAAGGCTTTGACGACCGTTTCGATGTTGGGTTCGGTGAACGGGTTCACCACCCCGGCAGGCGAAGCGTCTGCAGCCCCTCCTAAAACAGTAGGGGAGCCTGAATCTCCAAACTCCTCTTCAAAACGGTCTGCCAGTTCCGGCAACCAGGCTTTTAGATCGGGGAATTTGTTCAGGTTCTTCGCTACTGCAGCCGGATCGAAATCGTAGTCTTCGCTAAAATACGCACGGCCCTGCGACGAGAAATCCTTGAGCGTAAAAAACCGTGACCGAATGAGATCGACGGTGTGGACGTACCAATCGTACGAACCGGTTTCGGGGATATCGAGGGCGATATTTTCTGGTCGTTCGGCCATTTCGGTCGTCCGGTCGAACGCCTGGCTCTCGGTCGAAGGAATCGAGCCGGTCAAGGCACGTCCATCCGGATCGTATTCCTCGCGCCAAAGTTTTGCGGATTTGAGTTCGGCTTTTACAAAAGGCAGCAGATCATCAAGAGCACCGGCGCGGATGTACTCGGCGTTCATCCACTGAGCTTTGTCGTCGGTCCATTTACGCGGGTCGTTTTCGGTGAAATTGAAAACGGCGTTCGAGCGATGGATGCCTTCGAGCGAGAACTTCTGGACTAGCTCATTGAGCGTGTAGATCTCCTGTTCCTCACCCGCCGACCAGCCAAGCAAAGCGAGAAAATTGCGGAATGCGGCCGCCAGAAATCCTGCGTCGCGATAGGTCGTCATCGAGACGACCTCGCCGTGTTTACGTTTCGACAGTTTGCCTTTATTCGGAGCCATGATCAGCGGCAGGTGGGCAAATGTCGGCGGTGTGATGCCGAGGGCCTCGTAGATGAGAATCTGTTTGTGCGTGTTTGTCAGGTGGTCCTGACCGCGAATGACGTGTGTGATTCGCATCTCGATGTCGTCGCAAACGACCGCGAGATTATAAAGCGGATGGGCGTCTGACCTTAATAAAACGAGATCTTCGGTCTCGGCATAATCGCGTTCCTGCAGGCCGTATACTGCGTCTTCAAACGAGGTCTTGCCGCTTTCGCCCA
>JBBRUA010000068.1:0-11539 GCA_038248245.1 Pyrinomonadales bacterium
GACGTCAAGTGTCCGTAAGCTACGAAGACAGGATTCTTTCGATAAGGCTTTTACTCTCAATCCGATGAATGGCGGCAAGGTTGCGTCCGCAATTCCTTTAGCCACTTCGCTACCGGTGAAAATGGCGTGCTGGTCCTCTTCATGGTCCGGACGTATACCGTACCCGTCTTCAAAATCTATCCTAAGGTCCTCGACCGCCTCCGATGAAAGCTTTTCACCGACCCGCTGAAAAACCGTCTCTGCTATTGCGGACTCAATATCAAAAACTTCGCCTAAAATACTCGGTTCAGGAAGGTAGTCCTGAAAAGCACGTAACGCATTTCTACCCAGACGGATCGCCGTGTCCGATTTAAAGAGATGAGCCCCGCCGTAAACAGTATGAACCGGCTGACGCCCAATGGTATCACCAGGAAACTGAAGAGTATGACCGTCAATCGATCGGTTCAGCACTCCGGCGATTCGGTTTAGCGATGTTTCGGAGAGAGAGGTCTTCATGATCGAACTTCAACGTTCCAAAAGTCGTACGAGGCCTTGCTCGACGTCCAGCCAACTCATTGAAAAAGCTGCCCTTTCTTCTACAGTTGATAAAAAAATCTGCTCGGCTCGGTCAAAAAGCGGCTCGATCCTTGCGAAAGGACGATCAGCAGCAACGAGCCGAGCCCACTCATGCGAATCGCAGCATTCGAGGAGAACATATTCCGCCTCCTCGGTCGGCAATTCATTTAGCCAATAAAGTTTTTTATAAATTTTCGCGTTTTTCAAACTTTGGACATTCTATCGCAATTTTATTGAGTGAAGCGATAGGCGATCATTAATTCGCCCACCGAACGCGGTTATTAATCTGCAGTTTTTAATTTGCCTGTTAGAAAAGGCGGTTGCTCCCGCCCTCCGGTTTGTTCTTTTAGATGGCGTGAAACATAATGTTTTCACGCCCTTTTTGCTGGAAAAGTCATTACAATTAAGGCTTTTCCAACCATATGAATCGAAACAGAGCATCAGGAATTTTAATGCACCCGACATCGCTGCCGGGCGCTTTCGGTATTGGCGATCTTGGCCCCGAAGCTTTCCGGTTCGTCGATTTTCTCGCCGCATCAAGTCAACGATACTGGCAGATACTGCCGCTCGGGCCGACCGGTTACGGAGACTCGCCATACCAATGTTTCTCGGCATTCGCCGGAAATACTCTGATGATCTCGCCCGAATTGCTCGTCGAGGACGATCTTATCACTGCGGACGATCTGGCGGACAAACCTGAATTCCCGGCGCATAAAATAGATTTCGGCGGAGTTTTGACGTGGAAGAATCATTTGCTCGCGAAAGCTTATGACGGGTTTCACCACACGACGAGTGTCGACCTGCGCGGCAAATTTGAGCGGTTTTCTCAGGAGAATCATTTTTGGCTCGACGACTATGCGTTATTTCGGTCGATCAAGACCATGAACGACGAGCGTCCGTGGTACGAGTGGCTTGACGCTCTAAAACTTCGCGATCCGGCATCGCTCACTGCGGCTCGCGAACGCCTTTTTGAAGAGGTTCAAGCCGAAAAGTTCTATCAATTTCTGTTCTTCCGCCAGTGGTTCGCCGTAAAGGGATATGCGAACAGCAAGGGAATCAAGATCATCGGCGATATTCCGATCTTTGTCGCTCTCGACTCGTCGGACGTTTGGTGCAATCAAGACAAATTTAAGCTAAATCCGGACGGTTCGGCGAGAGTTGTTGCGGGAGTTCCTCCGGATTACTTCTCAAAAACCGGTCAACTCTGGGGCAATCCGATCTACGACTGGGATACGATGCGGCGTGACGGTTATGGATGGTGGATCGCCCGCGTTCACGCGACTTTGCTCACCGTCGATGTCGTCCGCGTCGACCATTTTCGAGGGTTTGCGGCGTCTTGGGAAGTTCCCGGTACCGACGACACCGCAGAGAACGGCCGCTGGGTCGATGTTCCCGGCAAGGAACTTTTCATCGCTCTCAGAAATGCTCTCGGCGACCTGCCATTGATCGCCGAAGACCTCGGCGTGATAACCCCTGATGTTGAGGAACTTCGCGACGGTTTTGGCTTCCCCGGAATGCGAATCCTGCAATTTGCCTTCGGCGGCGACGCGAAAAACCATGATCTGCCGCACAACTACATCACTAATTGCGTCGCCTACACGGGCACGCACGACAACGATACGACGGTCGGTTGGTTCTTATCGCAGGCCGGAGCGGGCTCGACCCGCGATGCCAGCGAGATCAGTCACGAACACGATTTCTGCCTCAGCTACCTTAACTCCGACGGCTCAGAGATACACTGGGATCTTATTAGGGCCGTCTGGGCATCGGTTGCGGACACCGCGATCACACCGATGCCTGACATTCTTGGCCTTGGAACTGAAGGGCGAATGAATCTCCCCGCTTCCGAGTCCGGCAACTGGCATTGGCGAATGGACAAAGCCGCTGTCACGCCTGAAATGACTTTGAAATTAAGAGAACTGACCGAGCTCTACGGACGGATAAATTAATTATGACGAGAGATTTTTTACCGCAAATACGCCGAAATACATTGAAGCTTGAGATCGCGGGGACGCAACCTCGCATATCCCTTTCCAATTCGTCACACCTTTTTATCTATGGACGGGTTTCAGCATCATTGCGTCTCTGCGCTTTGATCGTCCTTTTTTCAATCGCGACACTCGCTCAAACCGCGACCGTCGAAAAGGTCGAGCCGCCTAATTGGTGGACCGGTATGACGATCAATCCGGTAAGGGTTTTATTGCGAGGTTCAAACCTTGGCAAGGGAACAGTCTGGACCAACGCTCCTTTTTTTGACTCGGTCGAGGCCGCAGGAAATGACAAAGAGATCACGCCAAACATCGGCCAGCCACTTCCGCCTGAAGATGAATACGCCAGGTCAGCTAATAGACCGGCAAATGGTTTGCCAGCCTTGAATCTCGATTCTCACGGATTCAGAATCTTTCGCGGTAGGTAAAAACTCGTACGAACGTGTACGATGGTGAATGGCATACATTTCCTAAGGAAACCATGAGCAATCCGCAAAAAAACTTATTTCAAAGACTTTCACGTGTGTTCCTGATCGTCCTCTTTTGCTTGACGATCAGCGGCACACTCGAATCTCAGACGCCTGCTTCCGGCGGCCCAGGAAAAGACGCAAACTGGTCAACAGCTGGTAAACAAGCGATCGGAACGTCCGCGACGCTCGAAAGCAGGATCTGGTTCACGCTCGCTCAAGGGACGATGACCGAAGTTTATTTTCCGGATGTAACGGTGGCGAATGTCCAGACGTTACAGTTTGTTGTCGTGGATCCAAAAACAAGGAAAGTAGAAACGGAACGCGATGATGCGATCCATCAGATAAAGCTTATCGACCCCAATTCGCTGAGTTTTCAACAGACCAACACTGCCAAAAGCGGCACCTGGACGATCACCAAAACCTACACGACCGATCCGGGAAAGTCAGCGGTCGTTATGATCGACGTGAAATTCGAGTCAAAAAACAAACTCCACGAACTCTATTATTACTATGACCCGTCGATCGGAAATACCGGTATGCACGATTCGGGAACATCCGCTGACGGCAAGGTAGTGGCGTTCGACGGGAAAATATTTTCGTCATTACTTATTTCCACCGGCTCAGACAAGAATCACACCGGATTTTTGGGGACGAGCGACGGAATCGATCAGTTGCGAAAAAGCGGGGAAATTACGGATGCTTCGCCGACAGCAAAGAACGGAAACGTAGTTCAGATGGGTCGGATAACTTCTCCGAAACGGTTCACGGCAATTCTGAGCTTTGCCGACAGTGAAGCAGAAGCGATCCGCCTCAGTGCCGCGGCGAAAGCGACCGGATTCGCCATGTGCCTCGCGACGTATGCAAAAGGCTGGGCCGATTATACTAAAACTCTGCCGTCGGTCGAGCCAAAATACCAAGCGCAGTTCAACATGGCGGCGATGGTAATAAAGGCTCAGGAAGATAAAACCGTTCGCGGAGCGAATGTAGCAAGTTTGACCGTTCCCTGGGGCGGCGGAGTGAACGCGAATGAGGATGTCGGCGGCGGCTATCACCTGATCTGGGCTCGCGATCTTTACCATGTATTCACGGCTTATCTGGCGCTTGGCGACAGAGCAGCGGCCGAGCGGGCACTCGATTTTCTTTTTAAGGTCCAGCAAAAGGAAGACGGCAGTTTCCCGCAAAACTCGCAAATAACCGGCACCGGCGGCTGGGGTTCGCTCCAGATGGATGAGGTCGGCTATCCGCTGATCATGGCGTGGCAGCTTGGCCGCTTTGATAAAAAAACTTACGAAAGGCACGTCAAACGGGCCGCCGATTTTATCGTCAAGACCGGGCCGTCAACGCCGCAAGAACGGTGGGAAGAGCGTCCCGGCTATTCGCCATCAACCATCGCGGCCGAGATCGCCGGGCTTGTCTGTGCAGCAGACATTGCAAAGCGAAACGGCGACACTGCTTCAGCGGCGACATATCTGAAAACAGCTGACGTCTGGCAGGCAAATATCGAAAAATGGACAGCGACGACCACTGGCAAGTACGGCGACGGTAATTATTACGTTCGCATCACAAAGAACGGCCGCCCGGATGCCGGAGAAATGATCGAACTGAATAATAACGCGGGGACATTTCCGGAGACCGAGATCGTCGATGCCGGTTTCCTCGAACTCGTCCGGCTCGGCATCAAACCCGCCGACGATCCGCTGATCGCCAAATCGCTACAAGTGATCGATGAGCTTATCAAGGTCGATACGCCCAACGGGCCCGCATTTTATCGATATAACAAGGACGGCTACGGCGAAATGGATGACGGCCGCCGCTGGAACTGGGACGGAAAATACACCGGCAAAGGCCGCCCGTGGCCGCTTCTGAGCGGAGAACGCGGACAATATGAGTTAGCTGTGGCAAATTCTCTCGAACAAAATCCGATCTATCCCGATTCACGCATTTCAAAAGCGCAGTTAAAAAAGCGTCAGGCTCTGGACAGACTCGACAATATGCTGGCATTTGCGAACGACGGTTTGATGATTCCCGAACAGGTATGGGACAAAAAGGAGATACCCGCAAACGTCGATAACCGTTTCATCCCCGAACTGAAATTCGGCGAGGGTACAGGCTCAGCGACGCCGCTTGCGTGGTCGATGGCACAGTTTATCCGGCTGGCGACCAACCTTAAGGCTGGTCGCAACCTCGACACTCCTCAGGTCGTTTATGACCGATATGTTCTCGGCAAACGGTGACCGAAAAAAACATGATTTACCGCTTGGTTTAGTTGCTCCGCCACGAAACCTGTGCGATATTTATGGGCTGACAGTATGATTTATAGTCTTATTGCATCACCTAATAGGAGAAACTAAAATGGCAGGAAAATTTGAATTAAAGGTCGCTAAAAGCGGACAGTTCCACTTCAACCTTTTGGCTGGTAACGGACAGATCATTCTTTCGAGTGAGATGTACGAATCAAAATCAGCCGCTGAGAACGGTATCGCTTCGGTGCAAAAAAATGCCGGCGATGATGGCCGCTTCGAACGAAAAACGTCAGTGAAAGGCGATCCGTATTTTGTTTTGAAAGCCGGAAACGGTCAGGAGATCGGGCGTAGCGAGATGTATTCGTCTGCCTCAGCGATGGAGAACGGGATAGCCTCGGTCGCAAAAAATGCACCTGACGCCCCGACCGTTGAAGCGTAAGTTTTCTTCAAAAATTCACCGCGTAACAATAGCCCTTGCAACTCGCTTGGGCTATTATTTTGTCGTACGTGCAGAGATTACGCATTGAATATGAAAACCAGAACCCGCATCGGCATTGAACTCCTGCTCGACGAAAAGATCGAACTAATACGCGGCCAGCGCGTCGGCCTTGTCTGCAATCAGGCATCGGTGCTGCCAGATTTTGCTCACGCGGCTGACGTTTTCGGCGAACGGGCCGATTTCGAATTGACCACGCTGTTCGGTCCGCAGCACGGCATTCGCGGAGACGTTCAGTACAACATGATCGAGACGCCGCACGTTCGTGACGAGCGCACCGGCAAGATGGTCTATTCGCTGTACTCTGAGGTTCGTGAGCCGACCGAGGACATGCTGAAAGATCTGGATGTGATCGTCGTTGATTTGCAGGATGTCGGCTGCCGCATCTATACGTTCATCTACACGATGGCGAATTGCATGCGTGCGGCTAAAAAGTTCGGTAAAAAGGTCATCGTTTGCGATCGCCCAAATCCGATAAATGGAAACGCCGTCGAAGGTAATATTACTGAAAACGAATTCAAATCGTTCGTCGGCCAGTTCGAACTGCCAACGCGTCACGGAATGACGATCGGCGAACTGGCGAAAATGTTCAACGGGCATTTTGGTATCGGTTGCGATCTCGAGGTGGTCGAGATGGAAGGCTGGAGCCGCGAGATGTGGGGCGATGAAACCGGTCTGCCGTGGGTTTTGCCGAGCCCGAATATCCCAACCGTTGATACGTGCGTGGTCTTCCCCGCGACCGTCCACGTCGAGGGTACCGAACTCTCCGAAGGCCGAGGCACGACGCTGCCGTTTCATCTGAACGGAGCTCCATTTATCGATCCATATGCGTGGACAGCGGAACTCAACGCCTTCAATTTTGCCGGCGTCTCATTCCGCCCGGCATATTTTCGCCCGACGTTCTCCGAGTTCGCCGGCCAAACCTGCGGCGGCGTCCAAATGCATGTCACAGACCGCGAAGCCTTCACGCCGGTCATCGTCGGCATTGCCATGGTCAAAACCGTCTACGATATGTACACCGACAAATTCCAATGGCGGCAGAACGCCTACGAATATGAGTTCGGTAAAAATCCCATGGACGTCGTCTGCGGCACTGACAAGATCCGAAAACAGATCGAGGGCGGCGTTTCAATAAATGACAGCGAGAAGGGTTGGGCCGATGGATTGGCTCAGTTTGTGGAAAGCCGGAGGCAATTCCTGCTTTATTGACCTAAAAGAATATTTACATTTAAGTAAGAAAATTGTAGTATTACCGAAAGGAGTATTACTTTATGCGCGTAACAACTAAAGGTCAGGTAACCATCCCACAGGATGTAAGAAAAAGTCTGGGCATATTCCCCGGCACTGAAGTTGAGTTTGTTTTAGATGGAAATTCAGCGAACCTGATAAAGACGAAACCGATTAACGGCCACATTAGTCGTGGTGAGCGAGCGGTCGCATTGCTCGCGGGTAGTGCGACTGACACGCGATTTACAACGGACGAGATCCTTGCTATGACCCGAGGTGAAGACTGAAAGATATTCTGCTTGACAGTAGTGTGCTGCTCGACATTTTGATTCCGGATCAGACATGGTTCGAATGGTCGTCGTCCGTTCTTATGATGGGGATGAATGAATCAGCGGTTGTGATAAATCCGATCATTTTCGCGGAGGTATCGAGCGGATACAAAACGATCGAAGAACTGAATAAACGACTCCCGACCGACCTCTACCGAAGGGACTCTCTGCCATACGACGCCGCGTTTCTTGCTGCTCGTGCCTTCGTTAAATATCGCCGAACTGGTGGGTCGCGAACAACTCCAATGCCAGATTTTTACATCGGCGCCCACGCCGAGGTCGCTGGATTTAGGTTGCTCACCCGCGATCCGCGACGCATTCGACGATATTTTCCAACGGTTGAATTGATTTCACCATAAGCCTAATCTGCAACTAACGGCGCAGAAAGCGTTTGGATTCAGCATTTTCAATAACTTAGAACGCGATTTATTTTGAACTGGCGAAGTCCCTTATTCGATCGCCCTTATCCAATGTTGCTCCATCGTGTCGGGAAGTAATTCTTTTTTCAGCTTTACTTCCTGACCGACATACTCCCGGTCGGGGGAAACTGTTTGCTTAATGAAATATTTCTTTCCGGTAATGTCGTGTTGAATTTCGAATTGTCCATCAGGCCGCAGTCTGTATAATTCGGATGTTACGACACTGGGACTGGTCAATCCGTGCGGATCGCCTTCGAAACTCCGGCCCACAAAAAAGGGGGTGTCATCCGAACCATACCGATATAGCTTTAACTCTCGGTCAGTTTGATATGCCCCAAAAAATGATTTCTTTCGTGAGGACAGATCGTATAAAAGCTGAGCGGATACACTGCACATCAGACCCGTACAATTGGACGGACGCAATGATATTCCAATTATCTCGCGGTCTGCTAATTTGTAGAACTTTATCTGATCCCAGTCGGTCACAAACTCCATCTCTATCTTGCCATCGCCATCGGCGTTGTTAATAGACAGTTGGTCTTTTAGTTGGATCGTCTCGTTATCGATCCGTATGGCTAATCGAACATCATTTTTCAAAACTGTCGTGATCCAAGAGATTCGATGATTTGCGACAGCCATCGTACGAGTTTTAGATCTTACGAGACCAAGGTCATGGTCTTTATTATTGAAGATAAGATCCGGTCGAATCTCGAATCCGTCAAAGTGATTAGTGAGTCTCTCGTTAACCGACAATCCGCACTTCGAGCCTATGTCTATTGACCTAGTTTTATCAGGCACATGACCGCCGATCAAATTAGAAACAATAAGAATTAGAAAAATAGCTAAGAGTTTCATTTTCTAGGTTGTACCGCCAAAACGTAGTGCCGTCGGATAAGTGAGTCAACATTAAAACCAGCTGGTCTTACTCTTGCTCTTTCCGCCAAAAATACTGCCGAGTACTCCACGGACAATCGTATTGCCGATTTGGCGGCCGATCGAGCTACTGGCTGAGCGGGCGACGCTTTTTGTGACAGATTCGATAAGCGAATCGTTACGGCTGCTGCTTTTCGAAGCCCTTGCTTCTTCCTTCGCGGCTTTTTCCGCATCTTTGGCCGCGGCCTCTGCTTCGGCGATCTGCTGCTGTTCGGCGATCTTGGCCTCGGTCTTTACTTTGAGTAGTTCGTAGGCCGACTCGCGGTCGATGGCGTTTTCGTAAACGCCGGCGACCAGTGATGTCGCTATTAACTGTTGCCGCTGCTCGGGAGTGATCGGCCCGATGTGCCCGACTGGCGGGACGACGAAGGCACGGTCAACAATTGTCGGGATTCCCTTTTCATCGAGCGTCGAGATCAAAACTTCACCGACACCTAATTCTGTGATGACCTTTTCTGTATCAAGTCCCGGATTTTCGCGGAACGAACTTGCCGCCGCTCTCACGCCTTTCTGTTCCTGCGGCGTGTATGCCCGCAGAGCGTGCTGGACGCGGTTACCACACTGGGCTAGAACTTTCTCAGGAATGTCCGCCGGATTTTGCGTCACAAAATAAACGCCGACACCTTTCGATCGGATAAGGCGGACGACCTGTTCGACCTTATCTACCAAAGCCTGCGGAGCATCTGAGAATAATAGGTGAGCCTCATCGAAGAAGAAAACCAATTTTGGCTTATCCAGATCGCCGGCCTCTGGGAGCGACTCGAAAAGTTCTGAGAGCAGCCACAGTAGAAACGTCGAATACAGCTTTGGAGCATTGATCAGTTGATCGGCGGCGAGCAGATTCAAAACGCCTTTGCCGCCGATCGTCTGCATAAAATCTTCGAGCTTTACGGCAGGTTCACCGAAAAAATTATCGCCGCCCTGTTCGTCGATCTGCAACAGACCGCGTTGGATCGCTCCGACCGATGCGGTCGAGACGTTGCCGTATTGCAGCGTCATCTCAGCCGAATTCGTTCCGACGTACTGCATCAGCGCTTGCAGATCCTTAAGATCGAGCAGCATCAGGCCGTTGTCATCGGCGTATTTAAAAGCGATCGAGAGCACGCCTTCCTGCGTATCGTTGAGCTGCAGAAGCCGCGATAGAAGCAGTGGCCCCATTTCAGAAATTGTCGCCCGCAGCGGATGTCCCTGCTTGCCGAAAACATCCCAAACCGTCGCCGGAAAGCCTTCAAATGCCGGAGTTATTCCGAGCTGCGTATTTCGAGCATCGATCTTTCCATTACCGCCGCCGGCCTGCGTCACGCCGGTAAGATCACCTTTGATGTCGGCCATAAAGACCGGAACTCCGCGAGTGCTAAATCCCTCGGCAAGTCTCTGAAGTGTCACGGTCTTGCCGGTTCCCGTAGCCCCCGTAATAACGCCGTGGCGGTTAGACATGTTGGTCAACAGAAAGTATTCGCCATCCGCAGTCGCGTCTTTTTTTGCTACAAGAATTGGTTCGGTCATATAATTATGGAAATAAGAAATCTATATTCGTCGCCCGTATTATATACGATTTTCCTTTCGAATAACCAATTTTGGCCCCGACCATTTTTCGTTTAATGCACAGACCTTTCCATCGGCAAGGCCAAGCTCAACGCCATACCGAGCAGTTGCGCAGCTACCTCTCGTTCCGGAAGATTTTAACCTCGTTATTTGTTAAATATCGGCAAGTATTTAATAATCAAAGGTTTGGATATTTACTAGACTTTATATACGTTTGCGCATTGATTCGACTGGGAAAAACTGGACGGTTCGGCGCGACAAAAGATTAAGACAATATGAACAGTTACGTGATTTATTTAGTGCCCGCTCTCGGGATCTTGGGACTCGTGGTGATGGCTGTCAAATCGGCTTGGGTTACCAAGCAAGATGCCGGCGATGCGAATATGCAGGAGCTGGCTGGCTACATCGCCGACGGTGCAATGGCGTTTTTGAAAGCTGAATGGAAAGTGCTGAGCATATTCGTTCTCTTCACGTCGGTTTTGCTTGCTTACTCCGGAACGATCCATTCGGTAAACGGCAAAGAGATCCACTCAAGCTGGCTGATCTCGATCGCGTTCATCATCGGGGCCGTGTTCTCCGCAACGGCGGGATATATCGGGATGAAGGTCGCGACCAAGGCAAACGTTCGCACGACACAAGCCGCCCGAACGAGCCTCAAGCAGGCACTGAAAGTTTCCTTCACCGGCGGAACGGTTATGGGCCTCGGCGTCGCCGGCCTAGCGGTTTTCGGGCTTGGAGGCTTGTTCATCGCTTTTCTGGCAATATTCGCAGGACTAGGGCCAAATCAAGTAAAGACAGCTATTGAGGTCTTGACCGGTTTCTCGCTCGGAGCCGAATCGATCGCACTGTTTGCACGCGTCGGCGGCGGAATTTATACCAAGGCCGCTGATGTCGGTGCCGATCTCGTTGGCAAGGTCGAGGCTGGAATCCCGGAGGACGACGTTCGCAACCCGGCAACTATCGCGGACAACGTCGGCGATAACGTCGGCGATGTGGCAGGCATGGGAGCCGATCTTTTCGGTTCGTATGTTGCAACCATCCTGGCGACGATGGTTCTCGGTCAGGAGATCCGCGTTACTGACGCGTTTGGCGGGATGTCGCCGATTCTTCTGCCAATGGTGATCTGCGGTCTGGGAATTGTTTTCTCGATTGTTGGATTTTGGTTTGTCACCATTAAAGACGATAAATCGAGTGTTCAGAACGCGTTGAACATCGGAAACTGGGCCTCAATGTTACTGACCGTGGTCGCGTCGTACTTCGTTGTAATGTGGATGCTGCCGGAAGGGCAGATAACGTTGCGGACGACCACCTTTACGAAGAATGGTGTTTTCGCC
>JBBRUA010000069.1:0-11537 GCA_038248245.1 Pyrinomonadales bacterium
ATGAGTCGCGGCGCATCGATCGCCAGCTGCGCGGTCGCGCCGGCCGTCAGGGCGACCCGGGATCGAGCCAGTTCTTCCTGTCACTGGAAGACGATCTGATGCGCCTCTTCGGGTCGGAGCGCATTGCGAAGCTGATGGACCGACTCGGCGCGCAGGAAGGGGAGATGCTCACGCACTCGCTCATCACGCGCAGCATCGAGCAGGCGCAGAAGCGCGTCGAGCTGCAGAACTTCCAGGCGCGCAAGCGGCTGCTCGAGTACGACGATGTGATGAATCAGCAGCGTGAGGTCGTCTACTCATTGCGCTCGTTCGCGCTCGAGGGCGGTGAGGAGCTGCGTGGCGAGGCTCTGCCCGCGAGTGTCGGCGGATACGACGAATACGTCTCTGACCCGGCGCGACCGGTTCCGTATACGCAGAAGATCACGCAGAATTATCCGCGGGATTTCATGACTGAGGATCAAAGATTCGCGTCGACTCGGCCGGACGTTCTGGTATACCAGACAGCCGTTCTAACTGAGGACGTCGTTGTCGCCGGCGATATCAAACCGTCGCTGGTCGTGTCGTCGAGCAGCACTGATTCTGATTTTGTCGTGAAACTGATCGACGTTTTCCCGGACGATTACAAATTCCCCGAAGGCGTAAAACCGCCGCAGAATTCCGCGTGGACCGTGTTTCAACCCGGCGGCTACCAAATGCTTTTGCGTGGCGAACCGATGCCCGCTCGTTTTCGCAACAGCTTCGAAAAGCCCGAGGCACTAACGGCGAACGAACCCACGAAACTCGGCTTCAAAATGCCGGGAATTGCTCACACGTTCAAAAAAGGCCACCGGATAATGGTGCAGATCCAAAGCACGTGGTTTCCCCTCGTTGCGAGAAACCCGCAGAAATTCGTACCCAACTATAAGCTTTCGACCGCCGCCGATTTTCAGAAAGCGACGCAACGCGTTTACACCGGCGGCAAACATATTTCGGCCATCATTTTACCGATCCAGAAAAAATAGAAAATCATGCCCATCACATCAATTATATTCGGAGTCTTGCTGATACTAATCGGCGCGGTTGGATTCGTTCTCGGCGTTATGAACGATAAGGGAAGCGTTACGGCACTCATCCCGGCCTTTTTCGGGATCGTAATTGCTTTGCTTGGTCTCGCCGCCCAAGCTAAGGAAAGCCTGCGGATGCACTTGATGCACGCCGCAGTTCTGGTCGGACTTGTTGGGTTTCTGGCGTCAGCCGGCCGGCTCGCCTCGAAATTCAGCGATATCTCGATGACCCCGGCATACATTGCCCAGATCGCCATGGCGGTCGTCTGCCTGCTTTACGTTATCTTCGCGGTTCGATCATTCATCGAAGCAAGAAAAGCACGTACCGCGTAATTGCACAGTCCCGAACGAAGTAAGGGCGTTTAATTCAATGTTGAATCAAACGCCCTACTTCCAAAATCTCTCCTTATTAATCGACCTTCTTGATCGTATCTAAAGCGATTTCGATCTTTAGGCCGCCGTTGTAGTTGGTAGCCGTAATGGTTCCTTTATGGGCCGAAACGGCGCGTTCGGCAATGGCGAGTCCGAGACCTATACCGCCTGTTTTGCGCGTGCGGTCTTCACCCACCCGGTAGAACGGACGGAAAAGATTCACGAGTTCCTCTTCGGGAACGCCGCCACCGTGATCGGAGACTTTAAGAATAGCGTGACCATTAACCGCCTCAAGTGAAACGTCGACCACTGTCCTGTCCGCCGTGTACCGAACCGCATTTCGGAGCACATTCTCGATCGCACTTCGCAAAAGATTTTCGCTGCCCATCACAGAGCATTTGTCCGCCGAACTTACCTCAACTACCTTGCCATTAGCCTTCGCCTCAAAATCGGCATCGGCCGCGACATCGCGAACAAGTTCCGCCAAGTCGATACGTCGCTGTTCGTAATCGTCCGCACCGCTCTCCAGCTTTGCAAGCATAAGTATGCGGGAGATCATCTCGTTCAGGCGGTTCGATTCTGTATCGATCCGGTTCAGCATCGGTTGCGTCTCGGCGTTCGACTTTTGCCTTGCGATCTCGAGCGCGACATTCATGCGTGCAAGCGGTGAACGTAATTCGTGCGAAATATCCTGCGTTAGCCGCTGCTGCGAAGTGATCAGTGATTCGATCCGCTCTGCCATCACGTCAAAATCGCGAGCGAGCAAGGCAAATTCGTCACGCCGCCGTCCAAAGCGGTCCGCAACTCGTGCTTTCAGATCACCGCGGGCCAGATTTTGCGTCGCCTCGCGAAGCTTTCCAAGCGGCGAAGAAAAATAGCGGGCAAGGGCATAGCAAACTAATCCTGCCGTCAATATCAGGGCAAGTATCTGCAACCAGCGATTCGTGATCTCGCCCAAGAGCGAGGTTTGGGCAGGACGCCTCACCTGAATTATGTAAACAAAATTGGCGTTTGCCGGATCTGTGATCGCCTTTGCAGCCAGCGTCAGTTCGGGTAAGCGCTTGAATTCCACATTTCGGCTCTGCCGTGCCTCGGCGATCAGGTCAAATCCTTCTCGCGAAATCTCTGTCCCCCCAAGCTGCTTGCCGTTACCGTCGAAAAAACCTATGCCGCTGACGCGTTCGCTGCTCGCGAGCCGATTTAGATAGGTCTGCAAACCCGCGACGCCTTCGGCCTCGTATATCTGCAAGGCGGTCTGTGAATTCATCCCCACCGATTCGCCCATAAAATTCTGCCATTGCCGAGTTAACGGTTCCGTCTGCGTGGACCAATTCACGACAGTGACGACCGCGAGTATCAGAGCGATCGCCAGCCAGAACCAAAGGAATATTTTCAGGAACAAACTCATCTTAAAAGATCACTATAAAACCGTGTAAATATAACCGACCGACCGGATCGTCTTGATCCGCTCGCTTCCATCGGCACGCGTACCGAGCTTTTTACGTAGATTACTGATGTGCATGTCGAGGCTTCGGTCGAACGGCGACAGTTTTCGCTCCAACACACGCTCGCTCAGATCTTCTTTTCGAATGATCTTCCCCGCCTCGCGAAGCAGTTCGCTTAACAACTCGAATTCGACCGACGTCAGGTTAAGCTCCACGCCGTCACAAGTTGCGATACGCGATGCCGCTGACACCTGAATGCCGTCAATATCGAGCCTTTCACCGAAGTCCGCATCATCGGATATTGGCTCGGTTCGGCGCAGGATAGCACGCAATCGGGCCGCGAGTTCACGCGGATTAAATGGTTTGGGCAGATAATCATCGGCACCGATCTCCAGACCGACAATGCGTTCCATATCGTCGCCGCGGGCAGTCAGCATGATGACCGGCAATTTCGATTCTTCGCGCAGGTTCCTAAGAACGTCAAAACCATTCATCTTCGGTAGCATCACATCGAGGATTACTATATCGAAGTCGCCATTAAGAGCTTTTTCGAGCCCCGATTCGCCATCATTCACTGACTCGATCGTGAAGCCCTCGACGGTGAGGTATTCCGAGACTAATTCGCATAGCTCCTCGTCGTCGTCGATGATAAGTATCTTGTTCATGCAAAAATCCAAACTGCCCAAATTGAATTCTACTTCAAAAATTGCCTTTGCGCCTGCGTTTTACAATTCTTTACACATCCTAACGATATGACCACATTCAAAGCAGGAGAGAATTCGTCTATTACTCTGACGGCGTAAAATGGTAGCCGAATTCAAAAGCAGACGGGAGAAATCATGAAAAAACTTATAGTTTCAATAATAGCGGTCGCGGTCCTCGCGACGGGGGCGATATTTGTTTTCGCACAAAAGTCAGCGAGCAAGAGCGCACATTCATTCGGTCGCGGCTGGGGACACGGCCACCGAAACGGGGTCGACAAGATGCTTCGCGGCCTCGACCTGACCGACGAGCAGAAGGCGAAGGTGAAAGAGATCATGGTTGCAAATAGAGCTAACTTCGAGCCGACAATGCAGGCCATGAAGGAAAACCATGCCAAGATCCGGACACTCGGATCGGACGGGAATTTCGATGAGGCTCAGATCGAGGCATTAGCGGCCGAACAGGGTAACTTGGTCGCAAAAATGATTGTCCGAAAAGAAAGCGTTAGGGCACAGATTTTTGCGATCCTGACACCTGAACAGAAAGTGAAAGCCGCGGAAATGCGAACAAAATTTGAAGGGAAATTTGAAGAACGCATGAAAAACCGAGAGAACCACGGCGACGCACCTGTAGGATCTGAGTTCTAAATAGAATCGGATATCAAAGCTGGGAAAGGCTTCGTGAGTGATCGCGGAGCCTTTTTAATTTACTAACCGGCCGCCGACCATCGTGAACTTAATATTTCCATCCTGATCAAAAGCAACCAGATCAGCGCGTTTACCAACTTCGATCGAGCCGCGTGTCGAGTCGATCCCAAGCAACCGAGCGGGATTTGAAGACGCCATCGCAGCGACCTCTTCCTCGGAAAATCCGATGGATCGCATCCGCTTTACGGCGTCGAACATCGTAATTACCGAGCCGGCGATACTCCCGCGTTCGTTCTGTGTCTTTCCGCTCACGACCGAGATCGTCTCGCCCCAAAGCTCGAAATCGCCGTCACCAAGCCCGGTCGGAGCGACCGAGTCGCTGATCAGGGAAACTTTATCAGTTCCCTTCGCCCGACACGCAAGGCCGAGCATCTTCGGGTGAACGTGGATCCCGTCAGCGATGATATCGAACGTTACGTCAGGATTCGTCAGTCCCCAACCCGCGACGCCGACCTCGCGATGATGAACGCCGGTCATAGCGTTAAAAAAGTGCGTCATGTGGCCCGCCCCAGCCGCCAAAGCCGCATCGAGCGTCGCGGTGTCAGCCTTCGTGTGTCCGATCGAGACGATCCAGCCTTGCCGCACAAGTTCACCGACGACGGCGATCCCGCCCTCGATCTCAGGAGCCAGCGTAGTCATATGTATGCCCTGTTTCAAACGCGGGAGTTGGCCAACGACCGATAGATCCCGTCCACTCTTGAAGTATTCCGGCCTCAAAGCCCCGCACATCTGCTCGCTCGCAAAAACGCCTTCGTAATGAACGCCAACCGCCTGTGCGATGGCCTTGCCGGTTTGCAAAACCATTAGTTCATCGATCGCATTGATCACGCGGAGGTAGTTTTCGTCCGAATCCGGTACAAGCGTCGGCATCCAAGCGGTGACGCCACGCGTTGCAAGAAAGGTCGCGATCTTCAATAACCCATCAACATCAGCCTCGTTCACGTCGATGCCAACGCCCCCGTGATTGTGAACATCAATAAAGCCCGGTAACATCCTCAGACCACGAAGATCGAGCGACCCGTTTTCCCCGACAGGCTCGCCTTCGATGAAGATACCTTCCGCGACCGCTAAGCCACCTGCCGGGACACCAATTTCTGCTGGGTTCGATGAATTAATAAACTGCCAAGAATCCATATTTCAAATTTACCAAAACAAAATGGCCCGCGTCGAAGAATTTCGTCGCGGGCCAATAAGTTAACGACTCACAAGTTTAGAAGAAAGCCTTGACTCCAAACTGCATCGTTCGCGAATCTCGAACTGAAGTTACGTTTCCGAAACCGCCCGACGTAACGTTTGTGTTAAGACCTCGGAAATTAACATTATTGAAAATATTAAAACCCTCAGCCCTAAACTGAAATCGTAGATTCTCGCCGAAACGCAGATTCTTCACTGCGGTCAGATCGAATCTGATCGTTTGCGGTCCAGTGACATTTCCACGCGCCGTGTTTCCGACCGTATTTGGTACCGGAGTGAACACTCCGGTTACAAGTGCGGGATTCGTGCTGAAACAGGACGTGTTGAACCACTGCTGCAGCGTCTGGGCTCCGCCCTGATTGGGATCGCATGTCACGTTCGGACGTCCCGATGGATTCACGTTCAAGATACCTAGTCCGGCAGGATCGTACGACGACGTCGTCACTGTAAATGGAAGTCCGGTGTTATACGTCGAGATTCCGTTCAACTGCCAGCCGCCTAGGACCTTTCCAATAAAGCCTTTTTGGTCTTTGAAGAATGGAAGCTCGTAGTAATAGTTGATCGACAGGATGTGCCGACGATCAAATGCTGCCCTCTGATATTCACTGCGAATATCATAGGCATTTTGCGGTGAGGTTGATCGATCGTTAATGGCGGTCGTAAGATTTTTCGACCACGTGTAATTGGCAACAACCTGCGAAGCTTTATCGAACCGGTGCGTCGCGGACACCTGTAAGCTGTGGTAGTTCGAATCGTATCGCGGCTGCACAATAGCGATCGAACGATAGCCGCGATAAGGACGAAGCTGATCAAGGATCAGGTTGTCATTGAAAGCGGTTGTTCCAACAACATTTGTATTTCCTTGTGCCGCCGTAGTAGCTGTATTTCGGAATGCGTAACCAACCTGCTGACAAGGTACAAGCGTAAACGCCGCAACCTGACCAACGTAGTTATTGCCCGGAGCACACTGTGACCCTAACGCCTTTCCGACTGGGAGGCTGTTTAATTCGGTCAGACCCTGAAGGTGCGTTCCCTTGGAACCCGCATAAGCTACGGTCAAGACCGTCCGGCTCGTCAACTGCTGTTGGACATCGAGTGTCCAATGCTGCATATACGGAGTATTCCAATTTGTTTGCACGGCTCTCAGGCTCTGGGAAGTTAAGCCCGAAGCAACGGCCGAGTTAGCCGCCGGATTATTAAGACTTGTGTTCGATGCGGTAGCGGTGATCTGGTACGGCGGATTTACACCGATATTCTGCAGAAAAGTTCCGTTAAGGACCTGCTCATGATATATCCCGTAACCCATTCTAATCGAGGTCTTACCTTTCTTAAATGGATCCCACGCGACGCCGATACGCGGTGCAAAATCCGTTTTTGACACGTCGATCACATATTTGCCATATGGTGAAATGGTCGGGGTACAGTTGTTTGCTGCAGTGGCAAAATTCTGTTCGTTGACAATGATGCCGCTACAAAAATTACGATTGGCGTCAACGATCCTGGTTCCAGCTCCTGTGACGAGCGGAGCCAACGCCGAGTTGAACAGCGTCGGATCAAAATTCGAAAGTCTGCCGTTCTTGTCCCATGGGGCTCCGAAGTACGAATATCGCAGACCAACCGAAACGGTTAGGTTGCTTTTAGCCTTCCATTCGTCTTGGACAAATGCCTCGATAGATTGCTGTCGGAGGTCCGCAGTATAGTCAAAGCTTGCCTGCGTAAACGCTGCGACATTACCGACGAGGAAGTTGGCCCAACGCTGCAGGTTCGCAGCAACAGTTGCTGAGATCGCGTTTGTAAGAACCACACCATTCGGTGTCGTATAGTTCTGCGGGAAAGTCTGTCCTGTTGGCAGCGTTGTCGCGAAAGAGGTAAAGCTGCCCTCATTCACGCCGGCAAGTGCATTCTCATTTTTCCTATACTTCGAAAAAACGCCGCCGAATTTTACGGCATGGCTACCCACGAGCCACGTCGCTGTACCCGTAACGTTATGCTTGTACGAGAAATTGTCATACGGCCCGAAACTCCCCAATCCAGTAAATCCATTTCCGCTGAGAGATGGGATTCGGTCGCGTTGATTGGCGAACGGCAGGGTTACCGGAACCTGAGTATTGGACAAAGCAAGGAGCCCAATATTCCGGCTAAGGATCGCACCATAACCATAGTTGTAGCGTCCTTCCAAAATGAATTTTGAACTAGCGGCGTAGGTGTTTTGGAAGGTGTGAGTTCTTCCGGGCGAGTTTGTGGAGGTCGTCGAAACACCATTTAGTCCGGTGCCACTAGAGAACAATGAGTTGCCGTCGATCGTCGGAATCTTGTCGTTCTGATAGCGATAATACATTGACCACTTATCATTTACGCTGTGGTCAATTTTAAAAAGATGTTGACGAAAATCAGCGTCGTTAGCGATCTGATCGACCAGAGCGAACGGATTCGAAGCTGAGGACTGATTCGGATTGGCTAGCTTGCGATAAACGCCGTTCAAGTACGCGAGAGATGCAGGATTGATCAACCCAACAGGTATCGGTGTATTAGCCGCGAGAATGTTGGAACCGGTACACGTTTCACCCAGATAGGTACGATTGATACAAACGGGGATTGGAAATCTACCTTCCTTAAGAAACGCATCCGGCACAGTCGTGGTGATAGGCGACGTAAAGCGTCGATCATAACGGCTTTCCGTCGAATAGAAAAAGAATGTCCGGTCATATTTACGGAAATATGGTTCGTCAGGGCCACGTTCGCCAAAATCCAGAAAATAAACTGGCCCTCCAATCGTTCCGCCGTAATTGTAATATTTGAATGGAGCACGCCGAGCATTACATCGGGGATCCGAGTTCGGCAGATTGTCTGCAGGAAAACAGAGTCGTCCAAAGGCTGGATTTCCAGTCGTACTGTTTACAAGATAGTTGTTGGCGTTGTACTGTTCGTTACGCCAAAACAGGAACGCACTCCCTCGAAATTTGTTACCGCCCGAACGCGTTACAACGTTGATCTGGCCGCCGCCGCTTCTGCCCGATTCTGCGGGGAAAAGCGAGCGTAAAACCTTAAATTCCGATATTGAATCGAGGCTCGGGTATGCCTGGATAGTGATATTCGATCCACGATCGGTCACATCAGCTCCATCAACCGTAAAGGTATTCTGACTGCTTCGAGCTCCGTTAACTGATATGTTTACTGTGTTTGCCTGGCCATCCGGATTCGTTGTTCCAACGTATACCTGATCCGAGAGGTCATTCGAGACACCCGGTGCGAGCGTGATCAACTGGATCCAGTTCCGATTGTTGACAGGTATTTCACGAGCCTGTTCGCCGGTTATCACCGTGGAGCTCGTGGCGGACGTAGTGTCGATAGTGACACGGTCGGCCTCGACCGTTACGACCTCATCTATATTTCCCGCCTGAAGATTTATATCGACTGAACGCCGCTGGCCAACATCGAGCTTTACTCCCGTCTTGACACCTGTTTTGAAACTTGGAGCCTCTACCGAGACTGAGTATTCGCTCGGCGAGAGATTCGGTGCGGTAAACTCGCCATCGGAGTTGGTTGTAACTGTTCTGATAACTACGCTCTTCGCAGTATCTGTAATAGCCACGGAGGCTCCCGCAACGGCAGCCCCGTTGGCATCTTTGACTGTTCCGACAATTGTTCCGGTGACTTCCTGGGCGATCATCGAAGTGCTAAGGCAGACGACGATGGCGAGGGTGAGCAAACCGGAGATCAAGGCTCTAATGCGCATATTCTCTTTTCCTCTTTTTTGTTGAATTTGATCAGTGCAATCCATAAAAATTATTTACGTTAATGTAGATATATTCAAATTTTCGTTATCGCACAGAATTCACCCAATGCGTCGGATTCTGCAAAACCGTTGATATTAAACAAGTTGTTACGAAATTGTGAATTAACGAGTTATCTACAACTCTGAACTACTAATCTATAAGGCAAATTTGATGCCCGACAACGTCGAGAACTAATTTATTTTGGTTAGGTGCATTCTCTTAACCTGTGGGCTATTTGTAAATCAGAAATGCGGCTTGCCGACGGATGAATTCGTCTCTTTTGATGTTCGCGGCTTTCGAAATGTTCTCCGGCGTTTCGCCGCGTTTTACCATTTCCAGAATGTCGGCATTTACGAGCAGACGAGCGTATTTGTCGACCTGCCAATCGGTCGGGTAAAGTTTGCGCAAAGCTACGGCGATCTCGATGCCCATTCGGAACGAATCGAAGGCATTTCGATCGGTAACAAGAATATTGACGCCGCTAAGTTGCTCGTCTTTGAAGACGGAAGCGATGGGCTTAAAGCGGATCGGAATGAAGCGGACGCCTTTAATATTGCGCTCGTTCAGATATTTAGCCAGCTTTTGTCCGTCGATGTATGGAGCGCCAACGACCTCAAAAGGCGTGTCGGTGCCGCGGCCGACTGAGACATTGGTGGTTTCTAGTAGGCCGATGCCGGGATAAAGCGTTGCCTCGGTTAGCGAACGCATGTTCGGGCTCGGATTCACCCACGTCTGGCCTGTCTCGTCGAACCACATCGCGCGCGACCAGCCTTCCATCTTGATCACGCGAACGTCGGCACCGATCTTTCGCTCGGCGTTCATCATCATTCCAAGTTCGCCGATCGTTAGGCCGTATCGAACCGGTATCGTATGGGCCGCGATGAATGACAATTTATCCTCGTCTGCCAGCGAGCCTTCGACAGCGTTGCCGTTTATCGGGTTGGGTCGGTCGAGGACGAACACCGGCTTTCCGGCCTTCGCCGCTTCTTCCATCACGTTCTTGAGCGTTGCCGTGTACGTGTAAAATCTCGCTCCGATATCCTGAATGTCGTAAACAAATGCATCGATCGTAGCTGTCTGCTCCGGCTTTGGCCGCCGCATTCCGTCTTTATAAAGCGAATAAACAGGCAGTCCGGTCTTCTCGTCTTTACTGTCGTCGATCTTTTCGGTATCCAGCTCCCCGCGAATCCCGTGTTCCGGCGAGAACAAGGCCACGAGGTTAACATTCGGAGCTTCTTTTAGAATGTCGATCGTCTGCTTCCCCGCGAGATTTCGGCCGGTGTGATTGGTGACAAGACCGACCTTTAATCCCTCAAGCTGCTTGAATTTATCGCGTTCAAGAATGTCGATGCCATTGGCGACCGATACATTCTTCGCGGTTACTGACGGCTGTGAGCTGGTAGCTGATAGCTGTTTTTTCCTTTCTACAAAACCAACAGTTTGAGCCGCAACAACAGAACTGTACTCAGCCTCAGCGGCTTTCCATTTTTCTATCGGAGTGTCTTCTATCGCCGATGCAACAACAGTCGCGATCTTCGCCCGCAGTGGCCCGACATCGCCTTTGCCGTCCGGATGAACACGGTTCGAAAGGAAAACCACAAAGGTCTGCGAAACCCTATCGATCCAAACACTCGTCCCCGTAAAGCCCGTATGCCCAAACGACCCAATCGGAAACAGCTCGCCGCGATTCGACGAAAACGAGGTACTAATATCCCACCCAAGCCCGCGAGCATCGCCGGATTCGCTAACCACGATCGGAGCAGTCATCCGAGCAACCGTCTGAGCCGACATTACCCGCTTCCCATCAAGTGTTCCGCCGTTCAGAAGCATCTGGCAGTAGCGGGCGAGATCATCAGCCGTCGAAAAAAGTCCGGCGTGACCAGCAACGCCTCCCATTCGATAGGATGTTGGATCATGGACATTCCCCCGAAGAATCTCATCGCCATTTTCATTAGCCCCATCAAATTTTGAACCGAGATAACTACTTTGTCCTTTAACGTTCTCCGTCGGAGCTATGCTTCCGGCACGATTTACCCATTTCGACTTTTCCCCCTGAGGAATAAATTCTACAGGTGCCGAGCCGTAGGGATCATACGAGTTGAGCACTTCTATGTAACGAGCCCAGTTCTTCTTCGCTTCGGCGGCGTCAAAATGCCGAACGAAGTGTGAGTCAATCATCCCAACTTCCAGGAGAAAATTCTTGGAGTGAGAGAAAATTGCAATCCCGGCTGGGTCGCCAACTGGGATCGTCATGCCGATTCTTTGCGCGATCTCGCCCAGCACAATAAACCCAATATC
>JBBRUA010000070.1:0-11532 GCA_038248245.1 Pyrinomonadales bacterium
ATGCCCGATGCCATAATTCCCGTCAAGCGGTTTCAGCCGAATGACTTCCTCAAGATTGCGCAGCTTTCCCTCGGCCCGCCGCAGCGACAAATGATTCTTATCATCCACCACCGCGATCCCCGCCGAATCATACCCGCGATATTCCAACTTCCTAAGGCCGTCAATAATAAGCGGCACAACCTGTTTATTTCCAACGTATCCGACAATTCCACACATATATTCTTATTTTGATACTTCTAGATCTGAAAGGTCTCTGATCGCTCTAGCTGGGGCCCCAACTACAAGTGTATTCGCGGGAACATCTTTCGTCACAACACTTCCGGCGCCAGTTACCACACGATCACCAATGGATACGGGAGCCACGAGCATCGTATCTGATCCGATCTTCACGCCGTTGCCGATGTGGGTTTCGTGTTTATTTTTGCCGTCGTAGTTGCAAGTGATGGTTCCAGCTCCGATGTTGGTTTTTTCGCCGATCGTGGCGTCGCCGAGATAGGTCAAGTGACTGGCTTTTGAGGCTTTGCCCAGATTGGTTTTCTTTAACTCGACAAAGTTCCCGACCTGTGACGTGTCCTGCATAACGGCATTTCCGCGGAGATGAGCCATAGGCCCAACCGTACATCTATCGCCGATTTCGGAATCGCGGATCAGGCAGTTATCGCGTATCTCGGCGCCTTCGCCGATCGTCGAGTTGTGGATACGCGTTCCCGAACGCAGGGTGCAATTTCCGCCGATCACGCTTTCGCCTTCGATCGTAACGTTCGGATGAATGACTGTATCGCGCCCGACCTTTGCTGACGCACTTATATAAACGCTTTTCGGATCGATAAAAGTAACGCCCGACTCGAGCATTAGCCGCGAAACCGTGCTTCGCCGGATCGTTTTTTCCATTGCAGCAAGTTGTCGACGGTCGTTTACTCCCTCGATCTCATCTTGGTCAGAATGGAGGAAAATTGCCACGTCGTCACCCGCCTCACGAAGTATCTGCGGCACATCCGTCAGGTAATATTCGCTCTGCGCATTGTTATTCTGTACCTTTGCCAGCGCCGCAAATAATTTTCGGGTATCAAAGCAGTAAATGCCGGAATTGATCTCGTCGATCTCTTTTTGCTCCTCGCTCGCGTCTTTCTGTTCGACAATGCGGTCGAACAATCCGTTCTCATCTCGAACGACACGGCCGTAACCGCTCGGATCTTTTAACCTAACGGTCAAAACCGTACACGCCGCACCTTTCCCGCGAAATTCGTGATGAAGCTTGACGAGATCAGTCAATGTCTCGCTCCGGATCATCGGCACATCACCGGAGAGCACGAGCAGTGTCGAATCAGAATTCGCCATAAACTCCTTCGCTGCGTTCACTGCGTCGCCGGTTCCAAGCTGTTCCTTTTGTACCGCAAATTCTGCGATGCTCGCGTCGGTTTCAGTCAGAACCGCCGTCTTTACGTCATCGCCCTGATGGCCTATAACTATAAATATCTTCACGGGATCAAGCGTCGCCGCCGTTCGGCAAACATGATTGATCAGCGGCCGGCCATCGAGTTCATGCAGAACCTTTGCGAGGTTCGACTTCATCCGTGTTCCGAGTCCGGCGGCTAAAATTAATATATTTAGATCAGTCTTCACAAATGTAGGATCCTGCCTGCCCATTTTCAAACATTCTGTGCCATGACGGCCGTCGCCTTATGCTGGAGTGCGCACAGCATGGCTACCTGTGCGAGACGTTCCGGATTGTGGCGAACCATCTCGTTGTCGTCCAACAGATTACCATAGACGATGTCCGAGCCGTCGATCGTTTCTGGAGTGATGGAACCATTGATCCCGATCTGTTCAGATCCTTCCATTGTATATTTTTTCATCTGCCTTTCGCTGATCGGTTGGTCGTTTACAACAACGTTGTCGAATTCGATCTGAGGTGCGTATTGCTTAAATATCTCGATGTGATGACCGGCCGTAAAGCCGTCCGTCTCACCGGGTTGTGTCATCAGATTGCAAATAAACGTTTTCGTCGCATCTGACTCGGCTATCGCATCGGCGACGCCGTTAACTAAAACAGGCGGCAGCAGACTCGTGAAAAGAGAACCCGGCCCAACCGAGATCACATCTGCATTTCGTATCGCCGCTAAAGCGCCGGGCATTGGTTGGCAATCTGCCGGTTCAAGGAATAAACGCTTTATCATTCCCCCGACCGTTCCTATCTTGGTTTCGCCGCGAACCACCTTACCGTCGATCAGTTCAGCCGCCAGCCGGACATCCGACACTGTTGCGGGATAGATGTGACCTTTGCTAGCCAGTATCTCCGATGAAAGTTTGACCGCCTCCGCAAAATCGCCGGTGATCTCCGACAAGGCTGCGAGAAAAATATTACCGAAAACATGCCCTCCAAGATCGCCGTCGCCACGAAAGCGGTGCTTAAAGAGTTTAGAAAGCGTCTGTGAATCCTCCGACAGAGCAACGATGCAATTGCGAATATCGCCCGGTGGCAGCATTTGCAACTCATCACGGAGCCTTCCCGAGCTCCCTCCGTCGTCCGTCACCGCGACAATTGCCGAAAGGTCTTCGATCCAGATCGGTTCTTTATCGCCGGCACCGACGAAGCGTTTCAGCCCGGACAACAGAGTCGACAAACCGTTGCCGCCGCCTATGGCGACAAATCTCAGACCCTTTGTGTTGCTGGAAAAAACGTGGTGCTTCATTTATAACCGGAGAAATCTTCCGCAAACAGGCAGGTTTCTATGTTCGTTTCGATCAACTTTAATGTACGGCCGACGAGCGCTGTCGACGGAGTAGATATTAGCATTTTTCATTTGTCGGTATCAATCAAATTTATGGGTACTTAATTCAGAACGACATCTCGACCGTCGAAAGTCTTTGATTTTCTGGAATGTTTCACAAACAAAATCCGCCCGCCCGAAAAATCTCTTGTCGCTTTCCGTCGTGTTGTGCTAAGTTTAATGTTGCGGTGTGATGTGTGTCACATTGCCCACATTGCCAAATACAATTCACCAGCGATAAACATACCCGGCCGGATTTTTCAGTACCGGAAAATTAAATGGCAGAAACGCCCTTCATTTTACAAGAACATCAGTTTTCGAGGATCAAGATCATTTTGGCACGGCTCTGTGTCGAGTGCGCGGCCCGCGTGGTCTTTCTGGTCGATCGAGACGGACAGCCGATCGCGTTCCACGGCGACATCGGTGATATGGATACGACGAGTTTTTCGAGCCTTGCAGCCGGAAACGTCGCGGCAACCAGCAGCATGGCCAAGTTGATCGGCGAAGACGCCTTCCCCGCTGTCGTCCACGAGGGCGAACGCGAGAGTATCTTCATCAGCGTCATCGGCCGCAGCCTGCTTGTGGTAGTATTTGACGAACGCTCGACACAGGGATTGGTAAAGATCCGTTCCAAACGCGCCAGCCACGAGGTCGCAGCCTTGCTCGACGAAGCAACCAAGGATTCGGCCGACTTCCGATTAAATCAAAATTCGTTCTTCTCCGAGATCACGGACGAAGACATAGATAGTTTATTTAGCTGATCAGAAACGAAACATTTGCTCGAAAATTACTTCTGACTACTGATTACTGACCTATGACTTTTATCAATTACGCATCACGCGAAATTAACTGCAAGATCGTTTATTACGGTCCGGGTCTATGCGGCAAGACGACGAATCTGCAATACATCTACGATTCGACCGCACCTCAGGCGAAGGGCAAACTGATCAGCCTGGCGACCGAAACCGATCGCACACTGTTCTTCGATTTTATGCCGCTAGAACTCGGAACGGTCCGCGGCTTCAAAACGCGGTTTCATTTGTATACGGTTCCGGGACAAGTCTATTACGATGCTTCGCGCAAACTTATTTTGAAAGGCGTCGACGGCGTCGTTTTCGTCGCGGATTCTCAAGAAGAGCGGATGGACGCTAATATCGAATCGCTCTACAACCTCGAAGAAAATCTCTCGACACAGGGCTACAACCTTGCCGAGATCCCATATGTTTTGCAATTGAACAAACGCGACCTGCCGAACGTTACACCGATCGACGAACTCTCCGAAGAACTCGCCCGCAAAGGTGAACCGGTCTTCGAAGCCGTCGCCACCGACGGCACCGGAGTCTTCGACACCCTAAAAGCCGTTGCCAAACAAGTTCTGACCGAATTAAGAAAAGGTTAAACTCGCCACCTGAAGTACTCGCGAGCAGCGACCTTCCGGAACCGAAAGGTGAAGCAGAAATTTCGACTTCCCCGGCATGTGTCCTTCTCGGACACTTCTATCGTCAGTCCCCCTTATTCTAAAGGCTCAAAATCAAGTTCCGTTACGTCATCACTAACGTTTACAACTCGTGGGGCGAACTGAAGGGTTTTGTGACGGACGCTCACCAAATATGTGCCGCCTGCCTCGATCTCGTCGAAACGGTAGTAGCCAAAACCATTCGTGATCGCAGTTTTTATCTCATTCGTTCCCGGATCGACTATCTGAACGGTTGCACGGCCGACCCCCCGACCATTCGCCGTTACGCGTCCGCTGATTGAAGCAGATGCGGCAGTCGGTGCCAAAACTCGCGGCTGCCATGAAGCCTGTCCGTCAAATGCCGCGTGATTGGTCATTTGCGTTTCGCCTGTGCCGTTCGGATTGATCGCGTAAATGTCCGATTCACCGACGAATCCGTTACGCTCACTTTGAAACAGAATCTTGTCTCCGTCAGGCGAAAAGGTCGGAAGACGATCTTCGCCGGTGTTATTAGTCACACGCCTAACGCCGCTACCGTTAGATCGCATCGTGTAAATTTCAAAATTTCCATTGCGATTGGTCACAAAAACGATCTGTCCGCCGGTTGCAGAAAATGACGGTTCGACATCTGCCGCCGTTTGATTGGTTAAGCGCGTTTGCTGGGAACCGTCCGCGTTCATCAGATAAATTTCAGAATTAAGCACTGTTACGAATCTCGTGAAAACGATTTTTGTGCCGTCGGGCGAAAATCGCGGTTCACTGTCGGATTGCATGTTGGTCGTCAGCCGTTTAAGATTTGTCCCGTCGGCGTTGATCGTAAAAACATCTCCCGCATTTCCAGAAGCGATGCGTGTAAAAAGGACGGTCGAATTATCCGGCGAAAAAGACGCATCGTAATTCTCGGTGTTCGTCAAATTCGTCAATTGGATAAGGTTCGTGCCGTCGGCGTTCATTGTGAAAAGTTGCCGATTGCCCGTACCAATCTGAGTATCGAAAACGATCTTCGTGCCGTCGGGCGAAAACTTCGGCAATGAATCAACAGCGGTCGAATTGGTTAACCGCAATATTTGCGAACCGTCCGCGTTCATCGTAAAAATCTCTTGGTTACCACTACGTCTGCTGGCGAAAACGATTTTGCCATTGAAGTCGTATTGCGAACGAATCATCCCAGTTCCGAGACTTTTTGAAGCGACGGCATTGGTAATGTTTGTCAGTTTGACAAAGAATGTTTCCGCCGTTTCCGCTGCTTGGTCAGCGTTGATTGTTATGGCGATTTGCTTGCTCGTTTCGCCATTTATGAAGGTCATTGCGGTTGGATTTCGCGGCTGAAAATCGTTCGGAGAAGTCGCCGAATCGTTAATCGTAGCGAAAAGTAAACTGACGGGACTCGTGATCTGTCCCTCAACCGAAACCATAAAAGTCGCGGTCGCCGTTCCGTTTGCGGGTTCGGCAACGCTGACATCGTTTATGCTGATGGTCGGCAGAGCAATTCCGGTCGGCGTTCGCTGCCATGAAGCGAAACCGTCAAAAGCCGAAGTGCTCGTCAGCGGCGTTACCGTCCCGCCGTTTGCACTCATCGCAAAAATATCGTTTTGTGCCGATTCACGGTCAGAATGAAAAATTATATTGCCGCTTTCAGGTGACCAAATCGGGACAACATCGTCCGCCGAATCAAAAGTCAGACGACGTAAATTCGTGCCGTCCGGAAACATCAGATAAATGTCGGCGTTGCCGTTGCGGTGACTGTGAAAAGCGATCCGACTGCCATCAGGCGAAAAAATCGGACTCGAATCGCTAGCACTATCATTGGTCAGGCGAGTTTGGCTGGAGCCGTTAGCATTCATCCGATAAATTTCGTTGTTTCCATCGCGTGAACTCCGAAAAACTATTTGCAAGCCGTCAAGCGAAAATTTCGCATCGGCATCGGTCACGGTGTTATTTGTCAATCTCGTCTGATTCGCACCGTCTAAACCCATCGTATAGATTTCGTAATCGCCGTCGCGGTTGGTTTGAAACAAAATGCGGCTTCCATCAGGTGAAAAATCGGTCGCTTCGTTGACCGAAGTATCAAAAGTCAGGCGCGTCTGTTCCGTACCGTCGGCGTTCATAATGTAAATTTCATTGTTGCCGTCGCGGTTGCTCTGGAAAGCGATTTTTCTGCCGTCGGGCGAAAAAATCGGATAACGATCGGTTGCCGGATGATTGCTCAGAAGCGTTTCGCCGCTGCCGTCGGCGTTCATTTTGTAAATCTCGAAATTGCCGTCGCGGTCTGAATGAAAGGCGATTTCGCCGTTGTTCGGCAGATTAGTTGTTTTTTCTTCGAGAATGATTTGATACTGACCGGCTCCGAAAGACGCTTTGGCGGCGGCGGCAACGTAATAAGTCGTCGTTGCGGGAAGTGCGAAATAACCGCTCGGTAAAATCCTCGAATTTGTGCCGGTGCCGAAATCGTCGTTTTCAACCAGCAAATTACCGCCCGAATCGTAAAGATAAAGTCGGGTATCGAAGGCATTTGACTGCATCGTGACGCGAATTTGCTGTCCGGCTGTGCCGTTAAATTTGTAAATGTCGCGGCGGCGATTGTTTTGCGTACAATCCAAATCGCCCAATGAACCATTGACTGGAATTTCAAATGGAAGTGAGAGTGCGGCTGCGTTGGAACAGCGCAAATTATAAAGGGCTTGGTCTATCTGAATGCGCGGTTTGACGCGATTCACGCCGTTGCGCGTATCGGTGATCGGAACGCCGGTTTGCGTCAGCGAATTTAAAACATCGGAAACCGAAGCATTCGGCACGCGATCTCGCAATACTGCCCACGCTCCAGCAACGTGCGGAGCAGCCATCGAAGTTCCGCCTTTATTAACGTATGAAGCATTGCCATTAACACCGGAAGAACGGATTAAATTTCCCGGTGCGAGCAAATCCAAAATAGACGCACTGTTTGAAAACCCCGAAACCGTGTCAACCTGATTGGCATTGCCGTCTTCGGTCGAACCGACGCTGATCGCGGTCGAAATACACGCCGGACCACTGATTGCGTTGGTTGAATCATCATTGCCGGAAGCAATTACGCTGGCTATCTTTTCCGAACGCAGATTATCAATCGCTGCTTTGACTGCCGCCAAGTCCGCATCGCAATGAGTCGCATAACTACCGCCGCCGAAACTCATATTGACGGAAGCAATATTAAAAGTGTTTCGCAACGTATAGACACGCTCCAACGCCCGGATGTAATCAGAGCTGAAAGTTCGGATACAAGCCTGACCGTTGTTACAATTTTCAATGCGGGTGAAAACCTGAATAGCAATAATGTCGGCGTCTTTGCCTACGCCATTTATTCCGCCGCTTCCGTTGCGTCCGGCGGCGATTCCGGCAACGTGCGTTCCGTGATCGCAACTGGTGAACGTGGAATCGCAGGGCAAACCGGAATTTACTGCGGTCGTTGCCGATACGCCGTTTGGGCAAAGGCTGCTTCTTCCGTTCGGTGCATCATTAGTCGAATAACAAGCCTCCGAAACGACCTTGCCATTTAAAAATTGATGAGTTTTAAACACGCCCGTATCGAGAATCGCCACCGCCCAATTCTGCCCCGTCGCTCCGGCAGACCACGCCGCAGGTGCACCGATAATCGCCGTGCTTTCAGCCAACGTCGGATCAGCCAGCGCGTCCTCGGTAATACTCAAAACAATCGGCGAATCTATGAGAAATTCAAGTCCGGCAGAATCAATTTCGAGTGCGAAAAATGGAATAAACTCGAATTGTTTGACATCGGCAATCGCAAATTTACCAATCTGACCGAGCAAAGTATCCTGTGTCTGCCGGATTTCAGCACGTTGCTGTTCCTTTCGTGCGTCGTCCGTAAAATCGCCTTCGGGTGAAAAACTTTCTGCGAGTTTTACGCCTACAATAATTCGAACCGACCCTTTTTCCCGCGCATCGGTCAGCAAGCGATTAACTGTTTCGGTTTGTGCCAAATTTGCACTCACCGATGCCAAAGATATAAATAAAAGGGTTACGAAAATAGTACTGCCACGGAAATAACTTTGATTCTTCATAGAATTACTCCAAAAGTATGTGTAGCGGCGGCGAATCTTGATTCGCCGCCGCATATAGCCTATTACTCCTTGATCGTCGTTGTGTAATAGGCGATTCCAGTGTTGCCCGATATACGTATCGAAACGTTAGCCTTCTAGTACGAAACCAGCTTTCAATGGAGGTTAAAGGCCAGCTACCTTATTCTTCCGGCGAAAAATCAAGATCTGTCACGTTGTCGTTCACGTTTACAACTTGCGGGGCGAATTGAAACCTCTTGTGACGGACGCTCACCAAATATGTGCCGCCTGCCTCGATATCGTCGAACCGGTAGTACCCAAAACCATTCGTTAGTGCGGTTTTGATCTCGTTAGTTCCCGGATCGACTATCTGAACGGTTGCACGACCGATCCCTCGACCGTTTGCCGTTACACGTCCGCTTATCGATACGTTTGCCGCACTTGGCGCCAGTTGACTGAACAGGGCAAACGGTGAAAGCGAATCAACGACGCCGCAGACAGATCGATTCGCCATGCCGTCATCGGGCCAGCTAGTTGTGCGGTTTACGAATACTCCATTTTCCCCGTGCATCAACCGAAGACTTAGAAACGCCGGCTGGCTTAGCGATTGGGGAACAGGCAAGCATACCGTGATCGGCGGGGTGTAGATCGCTGTTGTCGTGATCTCAAATGCGGGACAAGTCGGGCATAACGCAAAGCCCGCGGGCAGATTACCTTGCACAGGAACGATCGCGGAGAAAGTTGTCGAACCCGCGACCGAAACAGCTGTGAATGTAACCGTGGCGTCATCAAGTTGAACTAACGCGTTGGTTCCCGCTAATGTTTCAACCACCGTCGAATCATCGCAGTAATCGCCCAGATCATCACCGTCCTCGTCGCCCTGGTTGGGATTCGCGATGAATTGACAGTTGTCGAAATTATCAAGCTCACCATCATTGTCGTCGTCCGGGTCGCATGCGTCGCCTTGGGCATCGCCGTCATTATTCGCCTGATTCGCATTTGCTGCGAACGGGCAATTATCAACGGTATCAAGAACGAGGTCGTTGTCATCGTCCGGGTCGCAGGCGTCACCCAGAGCATCGCCGTCGTTGTTTGCCTGATCGGGATTGCTGATCATTAAACAATTGTCGCAGGCGTCCCCAACGCCGTCACCGTCGCCGTCTTGCTGCCCGGGACCTGGCAGCAACGCACAGTTATCGCACGCATCACCAAGACCGTCGCCATCTGTATCAGCTTGCGGAGCGAATGAAGGACTGTCATCTGTCAACGTTGTGCCCGGAATTTGTGTTAGGCCTGAACCATCCAGATTGATGCTGTGAAGCCCGCCGCTCGTACCGTCACGAAATACGATATGCCTGCCATCAGGACTAAATACCGGGCCCTCCTTAACGTTCGGTATGGGGGAAGTTGTAAGCCGCGTCTGGTTTGATCCGTTCGCGTTCATTAGGTATATCTCGTCGCGATTTGTTCCTCCATTGCGACGGGAGAGGAAAACGATCTTGCTGCCATCAGGGCTATATGACGGATGTTGGTCCGGGCCACCTCCGGTAGTTAAGCGAGTCTGACCTGTTCCGTTCGGGTTTATTGTATAAATGTTGTAATCAGGGTTACCAACATCAAGAGCCAGGACACAATCGTAAACGATCTTTGTCCCATCATTATTAAAGGCCGGGAAGCGGCAAATGTTGCCCAACCCGCCACTGTAAAATGTAAGCTGGGTCTGATTTGAACCGTCCGAATTCATAACAAAGAGATTTGGTTTGCCTGAACGTGCAGAAATAAAGGCGATCTTCGTTCCGGTCGGATCAAAGACTGCCTGTCTGTTATCTCCCGCAATATTTGTCAGACGCACAACGTTCGAACCGTTGGCGTTCATAACGTAGATCTCCTGACGGCTATTGTTCCTCCGGGATGTGAAGAGGACCTTCGTGCCAGTAGAATCAAAACTCGGCTCCACATCGTCGACCGAACCGAACGTGAGACGCGTAACGCCGCTGCCGTCCTGGTTCATGCTGTAGATCTGATTAACCGGGCCCTCACGCCGTGACGAAAATGCAATGCGGTAGTGGTTAGCCGTGAGCGGGCAATTGTCGTCCGCGTCGAGCACGCCGTCGTTGTCGTCATCCACATCACAGGCATTTCCCTGCCCGTCACCGTCGGTATCAAGTTGATTGGTATTGGAGACGAGCGGGCAATTGTCGCTACCGTCGGCAATCCCATCATTGTCGTCGTCCGGATCACAGGCATCGCCGAGGCCGTCACTATCAGTGTCCAATTGATCTGCATTTCCCACGGCTGGACAGTTGTCACATGCAGCACCCACCCCATCGAGATCAGGATCGATAAGAACAAATCTGGGATAATAATCTTCGCCATTGTTGTGATCGCCGCTAAGGTCCGTAACATTAGACCCATCAATATTCATACTGAAAATCTGCAAACTTCCTCCGGCACTGCGATCTGAAGTAAAGATTATCTTGCTACCGTCAAGGTTAAACTCGGATAAGATGTCACTCGCTGCATTATTGGTAAGGTTGATTAGGTTCGTGCCGTCTGGATTCATAATAAAAACATCGGAATTGAACTCACCACTAACCCGCATTCGAAACATGATCTTTGTTCCGTCGGGACTAAATCGTGGGCTGAAAATTATATCCGTGCCGGTAAACAGGCGGGTACGGCCGGAGCCATTTGCGTTTATAATGTCGAGTGCTTCGACATTTGCAGCATTTTTTGTGATGAAGAGTATCTTGGTGCCGTCGGGACTAAACTCTGGATCGCTGTTGTAACCAAGATCAGTGGTGAGGATGTTGACATTCGATCCGTTCGCGTTCATCGAAAATAGCTCCGTTGAGATATATTCTCCGCCCAAGCCGTAAATTGCCCGTGAAAATGCGATTGTTGATCCGTCCGGGCTGAAAACGGGATTTTCGTAAATACCATCACTTGGAGTAATCAGCGTTAGTCCGGTTCCGTCAATATTGATCGTATAAATCTTGGTAAATTCGTTCTCCGTCGGACGGCGCAGAAAGAGTACTTTAGTTCCATCTGGGCTAAAACTGTTGCTCCAGAAATCATCCGTTCCGGCATTGGTCAACTGTATCAGGCCACTTCCGTCCGTGTTCATCACATAAAGATTCATTCCAAATTGAGTCACACTCGAAACAAAAAGAATTTTCGTCCCGTTCGCGTTGACCTTCGGATTCCCGCCCGAAAGATTGCTTGGCAGCAGTCCCGTTTTCTGCGAACCATC
>JBBRUA010000071.1:0-11377 GCA_038248245.1 Pyrinomonadales bacterium
CTCTAAGTCAGGTATTCGGATATTCTTTCCGTCGTGAATGATTAGTCCTTGATCTTCGAGCCGCAGCAAGCTGCGCGTCACTACTTCACGGACCGTCCCAATCCTTGCAGCGAGCTGATTGTGCGTTAGAGGCAATTTTATTGTTATTCCTACTTCAGTATTAAAATCCGAAGTTCGAACTTCCTCAAGCAACAGGCCGGCAAGTCTTTGGCCGACTTCGCGCAACGAGAGCGTCTCAACAAGTGCAGCGCATCGCCGAAGGCGTAAAGCCATCAATTTAGCTGCGGCCAATGCGAGCTGCGGATACTCGATTGCCGCCCTTAGAATCAACTGTTTATCAAGAAAATATACGGTGGTCGACTCTTCTGCCGCCGCTGTGGACGGATAATTTCCACCGTCAAAAACCGGCACTTCAGCTATCGTTGTAATAGCATGTTCAACGTGAATAACCTGTTCGCGCCCGTCGATGCTGGTTCGAAATGCCCGCACCGATCCCGATGCGATAACATGAAGCCCCTTCGAAGGCTCCCCTGCCAGAAACAGAATCTCATTTCGTTCTAAACGTTTCTTTATCGCATGCGTCGCCAACATAATCAGAACCTCGTCATCCAGATCGTGAAACAGTTCTGTCTGCTTAAAAATTGTGATCTTGTCGTCGTGCACAATAAGAATCTTAGCTTGGTGGAATAGAAACTACAAAGGTCATCGCACTGGTGACTTGAGTCACATTCCTAGGACGATGAAGGGGCCAAAATGAAATGAGGTTGTAAATTAGGGAGTCAGAAATGAGAATTACTGGTGATTTGAAGATCAAGGAAGTCCTGGCCATCGATGAAGAAAAAATGATCACGACGCTGATGTGGCTGGCTCCCGAATTCGAGCGACTTCGATATCCGAAATTGCGTCGTGCCATGGCCGGCCGCGTTACGGTTTCACAAGCAGCTCGCATAGCGCGCGTTCCGCTGTCCGAAATGCTTTATGTCCTTAATCTCACTTTAGGCGAAGACGAAGCTGGGCTCTCTGATGAGTTGCGGCTATGTGGTTGGGATGAGCTTCAATACACGGAATCAAACCTGCCCGTACGACCCAAAGAGATCGCGTCTATTAACGATGACCATCCGAATGTAATTTACATTGATCTCATGCGGCAGGCGGATGAGAAACGCGACCCTATGCCCGCGATAGCCAAGGGACTGGTAGGACTGAAAAACCCGAGTGAGATATTGCTTTTGCGTCATCCTTTCGACCCGGTACCGCTAAGGGACATGTTTGCACGGAGAGGCTTTGCGAGTTGGGCCGAGGAGCGAAAGGCCGGCGAGTGGTTTATTTACCTTTATCGTCCTGCCTTAGTGGCGAAGGCGTCGGCCCTTCCACCAGTCAAATTCAACGTTTACGCCAAGGCATTTGCCGCTACTGCCTAAGCGCATGCCATTTCCGCTGGCCATCCTCCGCATTCCATTCAGTCGATTTGGCGCCTCATATTGCCGATTTCAAGTTGTCAAGTCAAAAAGGCCAATCTCCCGGCGGTCATCCTCTATCCAGTTGTACTTTCGCTTCGCCGCGGATGAACGATAGATAGTTGACCGTGAGGCATATGATCGCAAAGAGCGAAAGCAGCAAAAAGCCTATCGTGTAGCTGCCGGTGGCATCTTTTACAAGCCCAAGTTCGATGGGTGGGAAGAATCCCCCGAGCCCGCCGACGGCTCCGACAAGTCCGGTTACCGTCCCTGTCTCTTTTGCGAAATATTGCGGAACGAGCTTGAACACGGCACCGTTACCTAGGCCGAGTGCTGCGGCGCATCCGAGGGCTCCGATCGTAAATGGAGCGATCGAAACGAAGCTCATAAAAGGCGCGAGAAGTGCGATCGCGGCAAAGATGAAAAGCAAAACCTTCGCCCCGCCCATCTTATCTGCTAACCGACCGCCAAGCGGGCGCATTAGGGTAGCAAGGACAACGAATCCCGCAGTTCGCGCTCCTGCGTCCGTAGGCGACAGTTGGAATAATTCGCGCAAGAGTGTCGGCATGTAGAGTGCGAGTGCAACGAAACCGCCGAAAGTTAAAAAGTAAAACAGCGAAAGTATCCATGCGATCTTCGAAGTTTTCAGAACGCTCAAGCTTTCGGAAAGTGATTTAGGCCGTGTTGTCGAGGGGTCGTTGCGGGCAAAAATGTAGAAAAGTACGCCCCAGATCAGCGACACTGCGGCAAAGACAAAAAAGACGATCCGCCACTCACCGAACCATAATGCGAGAACCGGGGCAACAAATACTGCGATCGATTGTCCGATATTCCCCATGCCATAGATGCCTAATGCGGTGCCCTGCTTCTCCTGCGGAAACCACCTCGATGTAAAGCCCACACCTACGGGAAATGTCGTACCGGCGACACCGAGAAGCAGGCCAAATACGATCAGCTGCGTATAACTGTTCGACAATCCGATGGCGACCGCCGGGAACGCCGAGAAAATGAGTAGGGCCGCAAATACAGCACGGCCGCCGAATCGGTCCGCGATAATTCCGGTGAAGAGACGGCCGACCGAACCCAGTAGCACGGGCACCGCTATCATTACACTCTTCTCGGTCGCCGAGAGTTTGTAGATCTCGGTAAATGTTGGTGCAAGTGCTGCGAGAAGTCCCCAGACAGCGAATGAAACGGCAAATGCCGTCGTTGAAAGAAAAAGTGCCCGGGATGCCCCGGGACGGGCGGTTTCAGCCGACATATTGTTGTTCATCAATCAGTGCAGTCTCTTGGTGTCCTGTCATCACATTTTCGGCATTCGAGTTCCGCACCTATCCTTTGCTCACGCCCGGTCGCACTAAGCGTCCATTCGCGGCTAATTAGCGGTGGGTCATGGCGAACGTGCTGATATTGTCCACAGCCTAGCTTTGCCCGCCAGTCGCGATTCTCGTCCACGTCAAAATCGGTAATCGTCTGTTTCATCAATTTCGTACAGCCTTTTCTGGCCGTTAGCGAGGCGGGGCCGGTTTCCACCATAAAAAAATCGTTAGAGCGATCAACCAACAAATGCCTGACGCGATGATCAGCGGAAAGAGCTGCTGATAATACCTGGCAAGACCCGCCTCGATCGTCGCGGAAAGGATCCAAAGCTGTGCGATGTTGATCATTACCAGTAAAACAAGGCGAGCCTGCCATATGGCCGTGCGGCCTTTAGTGGTGGCTCGCCGTTTAAACAATTCACGCTGACTCATGGCCACCTCCGATCTGTTTGCTGACAGCCCATATCTCGGTTCCGCGTGTCTCTATTTGGATCCGATCAAGCGGGCGCGGTGGCGGGCCATACAGGACGTTCCCCGTGTGCACATCAAAGCCGCCCTCATGACACGGACATTCGATCCTGTCCCTATCCTTTGCATAATAAACGGGACAGGTCAGGTGCGTGCATTTCTGTTCGAAAGCATAATACTGACCGTCAAACGCTCGTATCAAGATTGCCGTATCATTTTCTTCCGGATAGTGGAAATTGAGTGAACTGCCAGGCGTCAGGGCTTCTGCCCCGTCGATCTTTAAGGGACTAAACGTTAGAACACGAGTTGAATCGTAAGCCAGCTTCCCGGCAAAACCTGCGGCTCCGACAAATAAAACCGATGAGGTTAAAAAGAGAAAATTGCAAAATTCACGCCGCGTCACCTGTGCTTCCTCGTCACGCTCGTATGGAAACTCGGCCTGATACGGTGCGGTTGCGGTTCGGACGTTGGCCTCACTCGATATTTCGTTGGTTGCTTCGCGATCAACCGCCAGGACGCCTTCGACAGTTTTTTCGTTCAAATAATTAGAATTCATTGCTTTTGTCCGAGTCTTCGACCTGTGTGTCGAGCCATGATTCGCCGGTCGTCGTATGTCCCGGCTCAAGTGCAACACGGCCTTCGAAAACGCCGCAGCCGTCAACCTTTACTTCATCCTCATCAGTCGGGAGCATCAAATAAACCTTTGTTTCGACATGTTGATTGCCAAATACATGGGCGTTCACGGGCTTGGTCCGGCGAAGCGGCACGATCTGCTCGTATTTCCCAAATGCAATTGCCCCGGTCGGGCAAACGCTGGCGCACATCGGCATCAGGCCCTCGGATGTGCGATCAAAACACATATCGCATTTCATCTGCAGATGCATTGCCGTATTGTATTTCGGTACACCGAAGGGGCATGCATTGACACAATTACGGCAATCGAGGCATCGCGGCTTTAGTGCTGTCATCACAATGCCGTCTTCGTTTTGCTTGATCGCATCGGCCGGACAGACGAGTGCACAGGTCGGCTCGGTACAATGCATGCACACAGTTGGCATCGTCGCAGTCGTTTCGCTTCGGTCAATATAATCGACAAAGATCATCGAATAACCTTTGTGAGTATCACATTCGCGGCAGGCGGACACACAGGCACGACAGCCCCTGCAACGCTGCGGGTCAATGAACATTGTTTCTTTCATAAATACTGCCTCCCCGATCAGGATTCTTCTACGCTCTACTTTTGGCGCGAACGACTTCGACGGAACAATGTGCGTGCTGGACGATCGCGATCGAAACGCTTCCCACCAAAAATCTTTTCCAAGTGCTCATTCCCCGCGAACCGACCACGATCAGATCGGCGTCGTATCGCAGAGCCTCTTCGACGATCACTTGCGGCGGCGTCTGGGAATATGAAGCAGAAATTATCTCGTTCGTAACGCTGATCTCCACCTCTGCATTACTTCGCATCGATTCTGTCATGGTTTCAAGCAGTTTTGTCCCGCTAGCGACATCTTCCTCATAGGTGCGTCGTGATGCTTCGGCTCCGACGCCCATCAGATCAGGGAGCGGCGGAAGCGGCGACTCAACCACGTGGATCAGCTTAATTTCGGTTCCGGTTCGCCACGGACGGTGTGATATCTGCTCAACTGCTTCTCTGCTGTCATTAGAACTATCGATTGCTACAAGTACTTTCATTTGCTTCTCCTCTTCAATTGCTTGACATCACTTTCCTTTTTGAACTTCGCTCAGACTCGCACCCTTACGCCCTTTTCCCAGAATCGGTAGTTCACGCGAATGGATCTTTTCGATCTTTGCCGCGCAAGCCTTGAACTCCGGTATTTTTGACGTTGGATCTAATTTTGGATTCGTCAATTGATTAACAGCAAGCACTTCACCCCAATGATATGGAATAAATATCGTGTCAGGTCTTATTGTCCGAACAACCAGCGCCGGAAACACCCCTTCACCGCGCCGCGAGACCACCTTGACACGCTCTCCGTCATTGATGCGGAGCTTACGCGCCGTTTCCGGATGGATCTCGACATACGGCTCGGGGCATTGCTGCACCAGAAACCCGATCCTGCGCGTTTGATTGCCTGAGAGATACTGATAAACGACGCGGCCGCTCGTCAATATCAACGGAAATTCGTCGTCCGGCTTTTCGTCCGCTCCGAAATATTCTGTCGGATGGAATTTTGCCTTTTTGTCCGGATGATAAAACTCCTTATTATCAAAAAGCCTAGGCGTACCTGTGTGTTCCGCGGTCGGGCACGGCCAAAATACGCCGTCCTGCTTGTCGATCTTTTCGTAGGTAATGCCAAAATAATCGGCTTTCCCACCCTTTGACGCGAACCGCATTTCGTCGAAGATCTCTCTCGCGGTGTTGCACTGAAAGTATTGGCCGCGTCCCATCCGACGTCCGATCTCGTTAATGATCCACCAATCCTCCTTTGCTTCACCCGGCGGATCGATAGCCTTGTTGATCTTGACCACGCGCCCTTCAGCACTCGCCGTAACGCCCTCGTCCTCGGACCAGGTCGTTCCCGGCAAAACGACATCGGCGTACCGCGACGACTCGCTCATGAAAAAGTCGATATTTACGTTGAAGTCGAGTCCTTCGAGAGACCGGCGGATGTTGTTGATATCCGGCAGGCTCACCATGCCGTTATTGCAGATCGAAAGAAATCCTTTGATCTCACCTTCACGCATCTTGTCGAACATCTCGACGACGGAAACGCCAGCCTGCGGAAGTTCGTCTTCCGGCAATCCCCAGAAATCGCAAATGTATTTCCTGTCTTCAGGGCTATTTATCGAACGCTGTCCCGGCAGTTGGTCGGCCTTTTGCCCATGCTCGCGGCCTCCCTGACCGTTACCCTGTCCCGTGATCGTTCCATAACCGCGTCCGGGGTCGCCGATCTTACCGGTTGCGAGAACGATATTTATGTATGACAGAACGTTATCAACGCCGTTGCTGTGATGCTCGATGCCGCGGGCATGCATTATCATTCCCGTCTTTGCTCGTCCGTATAGAAGCCCGGCTTGCACGATCTTTTCAGCAGAAACGCCCGAGATCTGTGATGCAACGTCAGGCGTGAATTTCTCGACCGCTGATCGTGTGTCTTCCCATCCGTTGGTTCTTGTTCGGATAAATTCCTCGTCGATCAAGCCTTCGCGGACGATTACATGCAGCATGCCGTTCGCAATAGCGACATCCGTGCCTGGCTTCAGCTGAAGATGAAGGTCGCCCTGGCGTGCCGTCGCTGTTTCACGCGGATCAATGACGATCCAGCGGCCGCCATTGTCACGCTGCTGCCAAAGAAATTTATTGAGGATAGGAAACGTTTCGGCACAATTTGCACCGGCAAGTATCAAGACCTCTGCATGCGGAATATCGCTCCACGGATTGGCCGCGCGGTCTATACCAAACGCCTTGTTGTTGCCTGCGGCCGCCGAAACCATGCAAAGACGCCCATTATAATCAATGTAACGCGTTCCCATACCGCAACGGGCAAACTTGCCCATCAGGTAGGTTTTTTCGGTCGTGAGCGACGAGCCGGAATAAATGCCTATCGCGTCCTTGCCATGTTTTTCTTGGATTTGTTTGAATTTCGAGACCACGAGATCGAGTGCCTCGTCCCAACTTGCACGTTCAAACGTTCCATTTCGTTTGATCAACGGATGTAGAAGTCGGTCGGGATGATGCGTTTGAAGGTATGCCGTCACACCCTTCGGGCAAAGCTTCCCTTCGTTGACCGGAAAATCGTAACGCGGTTCGACGCCGACAACGTGATTCTCAGAAACTAGCAACTTCATCCCGCACTGAACGCCGCAGTACGGGCAATGCGTCGGCACCACTCGGTCAATAACGCGGCCGGATTGCCAACCTCCCCACGGCTCGTCGTGCAAGTGAGGGCCGTAGCGGTCAAGAATCTGATCCAAATGTTCGACCTTGCTCATTGTTTTCGTCTTTCTAACTCGCTTAAGCTCATTCGGCCCGTGTGCCGACAAAAACGCGATCTTCCTTGTTTGGCATGGAAGCATATGCCAGTCCTCGCATTACGCGTTTGCATCTTGGGCAGTAGTCCTGCAGCGTATGGCCATTCTTCATCCGGTAATCGAAGCCGAGTTCGGTCACGACCTTTTTCAGATCATCAATCCACATCTGTCCTACAAACATCGTCCCGCATCGCGGACAAACGGCCTGCTGCATTTCCTGCGACCGGCTCTGATAGAGCTCGACGCCGATTGACGCTGGACGCTGGACGATATGGAAAAGTTTGCCGAAAGGCAGATAGAAAAGAGTCATGATCACCGTCGCCTGATGAAGAAGGCCTATGAACGAATACATGTAGCCCGCGAACCAAAGACTCGATGCGGTCAACATCAGGCCCGAGACCGAGATTGCGATCAACAATAGATGCGGGGTGAAATCAAGCAGAAATGATTGAGTCGCTATCGCACCGCGGTCGGTAAGGCGTCGATGAATGGCGAGTGCGCACCCCGTGAGGACCATGATCGCCGCAAAATCAAGGCCGTGAAAAGTGATCCAAGCTATCAGGCTCCGGCCATCCATTAATTGCAGCGGAAACCCAAACAAATATGCCCGATAACCTAAGTCGCCCTCAAGCCTAAAATGCACCCATCCAAACGAAAGCGGGAACGTGATCGCAGCCGCAACTATGCAGCCCCACATCAAGAGAAAATGCGTCAGCCAACGGACAAAACCGCGCTTGAAGATAAAGTGTTGGCCGATAAGATTCTTGCCAACCGATTCCGCGACGTTCGTGGTGTTCTTAAAAAGCTTCTTGCGGTCACGGAACAACTGCCACCCTCGCAGCCAATAAATGCGGGTCGCCGGCCGCTGTAGCCAGATCGTATATCGGTAGACGATCGCCCCCAACGCGACAATACTCGCGATCGTGTAGCCGAAGAGAGCCGAGTCGAAATGTTCCAGGTTTCGCGAACCAACAATAACCAGTAAGGTAAGGACCGCAGAAGCGATAATCCCGAAATAGGTCGGCCGACGGTAGTTCACCACGTCCACGAAGCCGTTTGAAAATCTAGTTGCCATACTGATTTTCTGTCTCAATCTAGATCAAATTGTTTACACTGCATCCGAGTTATAGCACAAATTCAATATTAAGCCCAACAACTGGCTTTTATCAACACTTTCCCGTCATGAACGGATTCGGGAATGCATCCATTTCATCCTCGTGCTTGCGAGGAATTAAACAGGCAAAGTCCTTTTCCACCAAAATTCTCAGCGACCGCCCGTCGCCTATCGGCTGCATGCTCTCGACACCGACGACGTCTGAATTCACCCAGTCATTAGCCTCTTTTTCGGGAATCAACACAACGATCGAACGCCCGTCAAATTCCGCAGTGATGACCTCTGACGTTGCGGATATGCTCAACCCGTATGTCAATGAAGAGCCTTGCATTGCGAAATCGACAACTTGCTCGACGCTTCCCGACGTTCGAAATTGATCTAACTCGCTGATTGTTAACCGCAGGCGAATTGAATTACTCCGAATCCGTAATTTCATATCGTTTTAATAATATCCTCTAGAATTACTATATTTCGTGACAAAAGTCACCAAATCTAAATCGGGCGTAAACTACACTTTGAATTATTAAATTAGGTGACTTTATCATATATGAATACGACAGCAACCAAAACCATTCGCGACATCGCTCTCGAAGCACCGGAAACAACCCGCGTTTTTGAAGAATTCAAGATCGATTATTGTTGCGGAGGCAAGAAGAGTTTGGAACAGGCGTGTGAAAAAGCGGGTCTCGACCCGACGGTCGTTTCCGCCCCGATCGAATCAGCGATCTCTGATCGTTCCGCTCGTGCGGGCGCTGGCGATGTGGAGAAACGAAGCCCATCCGCAGATAGCCCCAGCGGGTATTTTTGAGCAAGCCACGCAACGATAAGCTCAAGCGGCAAGTCGGGCCGGATGTTTTCAATAAGCTTCCGTGCATTAGCTTCGTTCGTGTCGTTTGTGTTTGCCCAGATCATCACCGGTGAAAGGTGTATCTCGGCCATTTGGATGATCTTGTCGTTCCCGCTTCCGATCACAAAGACCCATTGCGTGTAACGTCCGTATTGATTCCTTATCCCACGGATCGCGGCAATGGTTTCAGGCGCGAGTTCACAGTCATCGGCGAGACGCTCGAATCCGCCGATCTGCTTACCGATCATCTTGACGCCGGAATTCTTTACAAGGTCGATGCCGGTAATATTTGGCTGTTCAGGAGTTCCCGTGAAATGCTCAAAGGCTTGTGAGAAGAGAACCGTAACAAGTCCTTCCTTTCTGCCCGTGACCGTTGCTTCAGCGATCAATTCCTGAATAGCGGGGAAGTGTCTGTTGATCTCACGCATTTTGTCGCACAAAAAAAGGATCGGCTGTTTCTGGCTATTCGAGTCTTCTTCACCGATCTCCTGCATGATCTGAGCACTTATCCTAAATCCCACGCTTTCCCTTACCTTTTCATCAAGGTTGCTGACACCGGACAACTCAAAAACATCGAACATTGACGCCTGGTCGTACTCGGGATGTGTTGGAGCATTCAGCCAAGGGTCCTTTCGGTGAATATTGAGCTTTAGATACAGTTCGCCGGCTTGTCTTTCCTCACCGATACTCCAGTGATAACTCTTGAGCACGTCTAGAAAATGACCGAGTGTCGGCTGGAATTTTGGCCTTCCGGCGCCGTTTCGTGACATTGCAACTTTATAGACTTCATCGATCACAGTGGCGGCTATGGCACTCGTGATAGCATCAGACTTTGAGGTCTTGCTCAGGATCAGGATATCGGTCAGCACCATCGCAAGTTGTCTCTTTGTCGGAGGAATGCCGTTCTCGATGCCGGGATAGTTCCAAATATTGATCGGCTTTGGATCCGATTCGGTGAATTCAATATGCCTCCCGCCAAGGAGTTTACAGATGGGCTTGAACGAGTAGCGATAGTCCATCACCCTCACCTTCACGTTCCCGCGATGTGCCCTTATGTCCGTAAGCAGCATCGCGGCAAGAAAGGACTTTCCTTCACCTGATGCTGCGGTGACTATCACCGTAGGTGACTTGATCAGTGAACGGTCATAGAGATCAAGACCAAAGATCTGTCCGTTTGGAGTAGTAAAAACACTGTGAGGGTGCGAACTTCCTCGCCAACTTGTCTCGGTTGGAACTAATGCAATGAGAGTGTCTGCCGTTTCGGCAAGTTCCTGACCGGTGCACCTTGCAGAAAGCTCCCCGGCGAGCATACGCGGATACAAGGCTCGTTGACGAACGGGTTCTTCCCTTACTGCATCGGCTCCGATCTTTTTTCTGATAGCCGAAATGACTGAATCACACCGGTCGTTTAAGACTTCGATCTGCCGCCTGGATTCTTTGGCTCCTATTGAGCGATCCGCAAACACGATAACGTTCATCCGGAGCGCACATATCTCCTCATTGTCCGCTTCTACCTGTTCGAGAAGGTTTTCGAGGTCTCCCCTGATCACAACTGCGTCCTTTTTGAGATTTCTAAACCCGAGCCAGGTATTCCGGCTTCGTTCGATCCGGTCGATGCGTTTCTGTAGATCCTTTTTTGCTACCTGTTTTTCGGTGGTCATCAGATCAATCACTATCTCGTGAGGAAAGCAAAGGCTTCTTGTCGCCGTCAGATAGCGCATAACATCTGCGGTTACAAAGCCGATGGGCAGCGATTTCAGGCTGATAAGACCTGCCGGAGTTCCGTTGTGATTCACGAACGCTTCCCCGTTTGCTTCGATATGAGTGCTTGCGATGTATCTTCTGATATCTACCCGTTTCTGGGTTGGAAGTATGGGAACGGAAGAGGCATCCCGCCTATGGCTCGTAAAGAGAACAGCAAACAACTGTTCCGCATTCATCGCACGAAGCCCAAGCTGATCGGGGAAATTCGATTCAAATGCCTGAAATACCCGAATCGCCTTCTTCCGGCATACTGCTTCCGTCTTCGCTTGCCGGGAGACGATGGTAGTAGCGGCACCGTTTCTGAACTTCACGACCGGTTCCCGAAGAAAGCGAAGAATTCCGTTTTCGGTTATTTCGCGTATGATCGAAGGAAATACCCCAGAAAGTGAGCTCTTGTCAGTGTTCTCCCGAA
>JBBRUA010000072.1:0-11350 GCA_038248245.1 Pyrinomonadales bacterium
ATTTCCCTTGAGCGAACCATCGGTACAGGTGACGATGTTGAAGGATTCGATTGCATCGCCATTAACAAAAGACAGAACCTGCGTCCCCGGATTAATGTAATCAATACCTGCAGTACAAGCCGCTCCACCGGTTGCAGTTCCGTCGGTGACCGTAGCCGTGACGCCCACCGTACCATCGAGGCCCGCACCTCGGTTTACGTTAATTGTTACAGTCGCACCCTCATTTGCGTTGTATGCGAGTGAACTAAATTGGAGTATGCCAGGACCTGCGACTGAGATCTCATCGGCACCTATATCAGGAACGGCGGTACGCGATTCGCCGTCAATATCATCGACAACACCGACGCCGACTCCGGCACTTTCCATTTGCGAGGTCGCCTGTATATGCAGATCCGTGGTTGAAACGAATTGCGGGTCAACCTTGCGGCTGGCATTATCGTTTGTTCCGGCTGCAGACAATGTGCTGGAGTAGTTGCGGAAATTCAAGACATTTGCCGTATCATTGGGATCGAAATCGGCAAGCGTATATTCACCTGTTCCGAATGATCCTCCGCGTTGAGCCATACGGTTCAAAGCGTCTGCTCCGACGAAGTAGTCATTGTTGTTCAACGTCAAGTTCATCGCGGAGGTTGCCCCCGTCGGAACCATGATCGCAACGTTTCGCGTTCCGGTCGGATTTCCGCCGGAGATCGTGTTAACGAAAATGTTGTTTCTAACATCGACGCCCGTCTGGCTGGCCAGCGTAATAAGAAACGCTGAAGTGACGTTCGTACTCGTCACGCCGCCCATCGCTCCGTACATGTTGACCGAATTGTGATAGACCTGATGTCCTGTGCCCGACGCAACACGAATACCGTATGCACCAAACGATGTTCCAAATCCACCAGTTCCTGCAGTCTGATCATTGATAACGTTTGTTACAAAGTTGTTTCGAACTATATGACCGCTACCACCGCCAAGGTTAATTCCATAGGCTGGCCAGGTAGCAGGATTGTTGTTCTTAACTCGATCGACCTTGTTCTTTTCGATGATCGCTCCGGTTGTATTGGCACTGTTAACACCGACGTTGATCGCATGATTCGCCCCAGTTGACGCGACATAGCCTTCGATGAAAACTTGGTTTCCTGAAATTACAGGTCCAGTCGCACCATTGACCGTGATTCCGATGGCCGTTACCTGATCCGCATTTCCTGCGGTTGGATTACCGATCACGTTGTTCGTGACCTGCAAACCAGGAGCAACCGTCGCCGCCGCACCGTTTATCGAAACCGCGCGGGCAGCCGTGATAACGTTGTTATTGTTGACGATCAGGTTATTTGCTGTCGCCCCTGCTGCAACGCCCGTCAATACCGAAGCGATGGCAGTTGGTGCAGTCACAGCACCCGAGGCATTCGGACCTACAAAGATACCGAACGTAGTGTTCTCCGAACCAGTCCCGGATGTTGCAGCAGCGATGTTTCGTCCGGTTGAGCTACCGACAATGTTTAGATTGCGGAAGATATTATTATCCGCAGTTGCGACCGTCGTGATGTTGAGTGCGACACGAATTACTGATGTGAATGTAACGGTGTTAGCCGCTGTGTTCTGGATTGTCAGGTTTCTGTTCGTTCCCGCCGTGCCCGCATTGTCTCCCTCGATAGTGACGTTGTCGGCACCGTTGAGTTCGATCAAACCACGACCCGTCGTCGTCGGTCCAGCGACCGATACGCCGTCCGAAGTAGGACGAATCGTTAGAGCGGTGTAAGACGCACTGCCCGCACCGGAAGCGTTCAATACTGCTGGTGCTGTTTCCGTCGTGTTCGAAACGATCGAAACAGTTACCACGCCGGTGTGTGTACCAGCGTTGACAGCATCAAATGCGTCTTTTAGCGTCGTATAGTCGGTTGGTCCAGTAGTACCAGTTGTAGCCGTGACCGTAACCGGTCCTGTCGCTACGGAAGTGATCGTCCACGAGTAGCTTGCCGGTGTCGGATCGACGTTGCCCGCCGAGTCCGTTGCCCGAACCTCAAACGTGTGCGGCCCAACCGCTAGTCCCATGTAGGACTGCCCTGAAGTACACGGAACGAATGCACCTGCGTCGAGTTTGCAGGCGAATGTATATGTTGTGCCTGCAACAAGACCCGATGCACTGAACGTGAATGTCGCATTCGTATCCGTTGTCGGATTCGTAGGATTCGTGAGAATCGTTGTGTTTGGAAGAACCGTATCGATCGACCACGTATAGCTTGCAGGTGTAGGATCCGGATTGCTTGCCGTGTCGATCGCTCTAACGTCAAATGTATGACTTCCATCTGACAAACCGGCGTAGTTCTTAGGAGAAACGCATGTTTCCCATGCCCCGCCATCGATCCGACATTGGAAGCTCGCAATTCCAACCAATGAGTCTGTTCCAGAGAACGTAAACGTGGCTGACGCACTGTTGCTAGGATTTGTCGGATTCGTGAGAATCGTCGTATCCGGAGCCGCAGTATCGATCGCATTGTTTTCTGCAGCACTCCATGCTGAGAAATCAGTTACGCCGACCAGTGGCCCGAGTGTGTTGGTCGCATCGTTAACACAAGGTGCTCCTGAGCACATATTTGTGATTACTCCGCCAATATTTTTATAAATTCGATAGTCAGTCTCAATTCCACTTACATCGAGCGCGTCTGATGCGTATGTAAATGAAATGTCCGCTGTTATGTCACCTGCTTCCGTTAGGTTCCAGTAACGCGACAAACTCTTGCTAGTATCAAGCCCAATCATTGGAGCATCGATCGCCTCAGCAGTAAATACCGTCGGGGCACCGAGAGTTGTCGTATTCACGACGACCGGCGAAAATGCCGTTTCACCCACAAAGAAGGTGTAAGCGCCTACTGCCATATTTCTAGCAAGAGGACCATCGACAAATCCATTTGTTCTGGCGGCTGCTCCATTGTGGATCAGCGTATTTGCCGGACTGGTGACAATCGGACCATTGGTCAATGTCATTGTTCCCGTCGCGGTCAAATTACCACCCGCGATCGTCAATGAGTGAGTTAAGTCATTGTCGTCGTACGTCAAATTAGTGATTGTCCTCGACGCAGGAACTTCACCACCAGTCGTTCTGGAAAGCGTTGTCCTCAAATACGACATATTGGTACCACCGGAGCCAGGGTCAAAGCCCATTTGTGTGTCAAATGTTCCGGCAGCAGTTGGTGTAGTTGTATTTCCTATTTGAACAACCGCGGTCGACGCTCCGCCGCTTCCGACCGTCAATTTATTTGAATTGATAACATTTCCGACAAAATTGATTACGCGGTTTGTAACAATCGGAGTGATTGACGGATCAAATGTAAATCCGAGGTCGCTCTGAAACTCGAAACTGTTCATCGGGACAGTTACAACGCCGCTGCCCGTATATGACTGGGCAACCGTCGAAGAAAACGTGATGAATCGCGCACCCGTTCCAATGTGCGTCAGAGTTCCGTTATTTGTTAATGTAGCTCCGGCAAATAAGAAAACTTGGTTGCCCAGAGTAAGCGTCGTGCCGGGATTGATCGTGATATTCAGCGTGATGTGATTGTATGTAGCAATCGTAGTGAAAGTCGCCGTGTGATTTGCTGAAGTATTTGTAAGCACGAGATTCGGCACAACGCCGCGAATTTTATAGTTGTTCGCCGCACCGGAACTAGCGTTGCCGAGTTGCAATGTGCCGCCCGTTACGCCCGTAATTCCGCTTCCCGCTTGGTTACGATAATCAATCGTCGTCGCCGCGAGTTGGGTAATAATAGTTCCGCCCGTTATGGATATGGTCGAAGCCGTTGTCGTTCCCAAGTCGAAACTTCCTAGCGTCGTTGAAGTATTTCCAACCGTGCAAACCGTCACCGTTCCGCCCGATTGCGTGTAATTGATAACGCTCGTCGAAGCCGAAACGCCGAATCTGCCCGCCGCGTTAACTGCTCCGCCTTCTATGATTACGCGGCTGTTCGTAGCAAACGCCATCGAATTACCCGCCCCGGTTCCGATGTTGAATGTACCATTGGAGATTCTCAAAAATCCGGTCAGCGTTGGCGAACCGTTTAATCCTGCAACTGTAAAGTTTGGATTGTTCAGCCAAAAGCCGCCAGTTGAAGGAATCGAATAAGCATTGGTTGCGAAAACCGCGTCGCTGAATATATTCGTACCGGAGATCTTCAAAATTCCGTTAAATGTCGCCGTATCAAGAAATCCGATCAAACCGCCGGAGGTCGAACCGCGAACGCTGATATTGGAAACATTAACTTCGAGTGTCGGACTCGTCGGCGTAACTGCACCAGAGCCTTTGTTGATTCTCAAAGTCCGCAAATCGTTCGTCGCTCCTGTGCCTCCGAAAGTGTTGTTTGTTGTCCCGGTAAACGCCAGAACCGCGCCGGAAGTATCGCCGTTTGTGCTGAAGTCGAGCGTTCCGTCGTTGGTCAGATTGCTGTTGATCGTCAAAACGCCAGCCGTTGAAGCACCGGTCAGGGGCGACTGAATCGTACCGCCGCTGTTGACCGTCATATTATAAGCTGTGGCACTTGCTGTATCTACCGTTATCGCACAACCCGAACCGATCGTGACGTTATCCGTCGCCGTCGGCACTACGCCGCCGATCCACGTCGCGGGGTTACTGTAATCTCCGCCCGCACCCGTACAACTGATGTTGCCCGGTGCGCCGGTCATTTGACTGCCGGCTAAAGCCGTGCTTAACGCACCTTCGGAAACTGCGTAAACTCGATAAAAATAATTCGTTCCGGGAGTAAGTCCGGTATCGGCGTAACTGGTCGCATCGGCGGCAGTTTGCCCTGCAAATGTAAAGTTCGTGCCGTCGGTTGAACGATAAATCGCAAAACCGAATTCATTGGATGAATTATCCGTCCAATTCAAAGTTTGCGAGACCGGGGTGACCGCCGTAAAATTCAAGCCGCTCGGTGCAAGCGGGGCATTCGGCGTGAAAACGTAGCTCTTTCCCGCCGTGATTCCGGCTGCGTTGAGTGGGTCATGTGCGGTGTATGAAACCGAATCAGTTGATGCGGTGACCGAAGCAAAGTTTGTGGCGACACCGGACTGCAGTCCTATCGATGCACCAAGGTCGGCTACATTTGATGCACCGATCCCGGCACCATAAACAAATTGTATCTTCCCCGGATCCGTAGCACCCGCCGATTCAAAAATCCACATTTGGAAGTTGCCGGTTGCCGGAGCCGCCACACAAGTTGCACCACGTGAAATCTGCATTCCAAACCATTCAACGACAAGTTTTCGATTTGGAGCGGAACCGACTACTCTTGAACGGACACCGCCGGTCGAGCCGGTGCAAAGGTCTTCATAAAATGGAGCAATTTTCGGAGCGTTGGTCGCAGTCGCAAACCCCGATGTGGCACTGCCGTTATCGAACGATGTACTTACGACAATTGATCCCAATCGAGCTAAACCGTTTGCATTGACGGAGAATTGCGTCTGTCGAACGCCGTCATACCAAAATTCGAAGCCGATATTGGTCACAGCAGACGCCGTATCATCCGCGGACGCTCCGACCAAAGCCGTTGTTCCGGTCGTCATGTCTTCGAGTGGTACACTGCCCATCGCCGAAAATGCGTAGGTCGTTGCAGAGATCAGGTTCCCTGAAAAAAAAGGAAACTCACCTTCACCTGCTCGCGCCGCGAACGGAAACAGATCCGCATCGAGCCGGGCCTTCGCGGACTCTTCAAGGTTGAGATCAGCGGTTTGAGCGACTTCCTGGGCTTTCGCGGCGAATGTAAATATAAAGATTGCGACAACTAGCAGCGCGACGATGTGGTGAACGGACGGTTTAACTTTAAACATACGAATACTCGGGGACGGGATGACTCCTCTAAAGATTTGAAGATTTGATTTGATACGAATAAAACTCAGCTGATCATTTAGGAGGGAACCGATTAGAGGATTCCCAGTTCAATGGATCTCGATCAAAAAAACTAATAATTGTTCAACGAATTGTTGCAATTATACCCGTTTGGTTTGCAAAGTCAATAGACGTGATGAAGATATAATTTTTTTGACGTGCGGTTTCTTTTTGGAACACAGAAAAAGGCCGCCTGATAACTCTGATATCAGACGGTCTTAAATAAAATAGATTATAAAAAATACTATCGGCCCGTTCCGATTTGGATACGAACGTTTGCCGATTCGATCTGTTCGCGGATCGCGTCGGTTTCTTCGACCGGACCGTTGGCAACAGCGGCGAAGGCTTTTTCAGCGGCTTCTTTTTCAGCTTTAGCCTCAACGAGGTCGATCTCTTCCGCTTTCGAAGCGGTATCGACAAGCACCGAAACCGTGTTTGCGTTGACTTCAACAAAACCACCTGAAACTGCGAGTTTATCGCTTGCTCCGTTGAGGGTGTACGTCAGAATTCCCGGTTTCAGAGCGGAGATCAGCGGGACATGATTAGGCAGAATCCCAGCCTCGCCGGTCGCCGTAGGCACCGTGACCGAATCGACGTTCGCGTCAAGAACACGCTTTTCTGGGGTTACAATCTCTAGCTTAAGCATAATTCACAAACTGAGATAAAAAGTAGAAAAGCATCTGGTATTTCTACCTTCATACTTTTTCACATTTTCACTTTTAGGCCGCTGCGGCCATTTTCTTCGCTTTTTCACGAGCCTGTTCGATCGTGCCGACCATGTAGAACGATTGCTCGGGCATATCGTCGCACTTACCTTCGAGGATCTCTTTGAAACCCTTGATCGTGTCTTCAACTTTGACGTATTCGCCTTTGAGACCGGTGAACTGCTCACCGACGAAAAACGGCTGTGAAAAGAATCGCTGGATCTTGCGGGCACGGGCGACGGTCTCTTTGTCCTCTTCGCTTAACTCGTCGAGTCCGAGAATGGCGATGATATCCTGCAAGTCTTTATAACGCTGCAATATCTTTTTAACCGACTGAGCCGTGTCGTAGTGATCGTCGCCGACAATGGTCGGGTCCAGGATACGCGAGTTTGACGCAAGTGGATCGACCGCCGGGTAAATTCCCAACTCCACGATCTGACGCGACAAAGCGGTAACAGCGTCGAGGTGAGCAAATGTCGTCGCCGGAGCCGGATCGGTGTAATCGTCGGCCGGCACGTAAACAGCCTGGATCGAAGTGATCGCACCAGTCTTGGTCGAGGTGATGCGTTCCTGCATCTCGCCCATTTCCGAAGCAAGCGTCGGTTGATAACCCACGGCGGACGGCATCCGCCCGAGAAGTGCCGATACTTCCGAACCGGCCTGGGTAAAGCGGAAAATATTGTCGACGAAGAACAAAACGTCGTTCCCTTGGTCGCGGAAATATTCAGCAACCGTTAAACCCGACAACGCAACCCGAAGACGTGCTCCCGGAGGTTCGGTCATCTGCCCGTAGACGAGTGCGACTTTCGAACCTTTTATCGCTTCTTTATCTACTTTGGTGAGGTCGAATTCGCCGGTTTTCTCCATGTTCTCGTTAAACGCTTTGCCGTAGGTGATAACTTCGGATTCGACCATTTCACGAAGAAGATCGTTGCCTTCACGCGTGCGTTCGCCGACTCCGGCAAACACCGAGAAACCATCCGAACCGATGGCAACGTTATTGATCAACTCCATGATCAATACCGTTTTGCCCACACCGGCTCCACCAAAAAGACCGATCTTTCCGCCGCGAAGAAACGGCTGAATAAGATCGATGACCTTGATACCCGTCTCGAACATCTCAAGCGATGTCGCCTGTTCGTCAAACGAAGGCGCGTGACGATGGATCGAGGATCTCGTTTCGCTGTTGACCGGGCCGAGTTCGTCGACGGGATCGCCGATGACGTTCATCACGCGGCCGAGAGTCGCGTTTCCGACCGGAACCATGATCGGTCCGCCGAGGTCGATGACCTTCATTCCGCGAACCATGCCGTCCGTCGGGAGCATCGAGACCGCTCGCACGCGGCCTTCGCCGAGGTGCTGTTGAACTTCGGCTACTACGTCGATGTTCTCGCCGTCAAAACCTTCGCTCGTGATACGCAATGCTTGATAAATCGGGGGAAGATAATTGTTTGAAAATTCTACGTCAACGACCGGTCCGATGATCTGCACCACGGTTCCGACTTGCTCGTTTCCTTCGTTAGCCATGTCTTAAAAATTGCTCCTCTGAGTAAGTAAAAAATCGCCCTATTTACAAAGGAGTAAGAATATCATAGCGTTCGATTTGAGCGCAAAGTTGCGAGTGTAGGTTTGTCCAATATATTGTGGGTTTGAACATGTTCGAAGGCGAATGCCCACAATCGCGTCATATTTAATTTAGCAGTGTGAATTGCGGGCAAAACTTTATCGTCAAACGGACCTGATCATCCACCCAATTTGACCCGCCAACATTCCAAACGCAAACGCGGCAGGAAATAGTGTTTCGCAAGCGTTAAACTAACCGTATTTTATTGACACTGCCGTTTCGTTCTAGTAGCCTCAACTTTCAATAGACTAGATAATAATTTAACTTAATCCCGAATTGAGCAACCTGAAAAAATTAGAACTACCACCACACGGACTAAATACGCTTTTCGGCGTTCAGGATCAAAACCTAAAATACCTCGGAACGATCTTCGGCGTTATGATCAGGGCTCGCGGAAACGAGTTTCAGATCGATGGCGATGAACGGGATGTCGAAACCGTCGAACAAATACTCGACGATTTCGCCGAGCTTTTCACGGGCGGTAACGTTTTCAGCGATAAAGAACTGCGCGACGCGTTCAAACAGATCGCCGAAGATCCAACGTACCGATTAAAAGATCATTTCCTAAAAGCCCGATTCAACCCGACCGGGAAAAAACAGGTCGCACCGAAAACGGCGAACCAACGAAAATATCTCGACGCGATCGCGCAGAACGATCTCGTTTTCGGAATCGGCGTCGCGGGAACCGGCAAAAGCTATCTAGCGGTCGCAATGGCGGTCGATGCCTTATTCAAAAAACAGGTCAGCCGCATTGTCTTGACTCGTCCGGCGGTCGAGGCTGGTGAACGTCTGGGATTCTTACCCGGCGATCTGCAGGAAAAGGTCGATCCGTATCTTCGTCCGCTCTATGACGCCCTTTTCGATCTGGTCGATGGAGAAAAGGTCACGAAGATGCTCGAGAAACGCATCATCGAGATCGCACCACTCGCATTTATGCGCGGCCGCACGCTATCCGACGCGTTCATCATTCTTGACGAAGCCCAAAACACGACGAGCGAACAAATGAAGATGTTCCTCACCCGCATCGGCCCCGGTTCGAAAGCAGTTGTGACCGGTGACAAAACCCAGATCGACCTGCCCGGCCACCAAAGGTCCGGCATCAAAGAAGCCGAAGTCGTCCTAAAGGACATCGAAGGTATCGCGTTCGTCCACTTCACAGACATGGACGTGGTTCGACATAAATTAGTACAGGCGATCGTCCGTGCCTACGACGCCTTCAACAACAAAACCGATAACGAGCGTTAGAGCGATATCATTCGCTCTGCGAATTCTCGCCTACATCTTTGACCATCGATCCCAACACGCTTTAGCGATCTTCGCGATGACGGCTTCCCGCGTTTTTTCATCTGCAGGTGAGTCTGATACGAAAACGGCTATAGCGAAATGCTTACCGTTTGGAAGTGTAACGACGCCGATGTCGTTCGTTGCCCCGGTTATCCCGTTTTGCGTTCCGCCGGTGCCCGTTTTGTGGGCAACATCAGTGCCGGGAGGCAACAGGCCTTTCAGACGTTTGGCTCCTGGATTGGAATTCGAGAGACACCACCGAATAAAAATTCCGTAAGTCAGGTCCGGCACAATCCCGTCGCCCTTGCCGGGTCCGTTCGATGCCTTCGCGTCATCGTGCGATATTTGCATCCAGCGAAGCAACTCAACCGCTGCCTTCGGAGATGACCAATTCTTATATTGAGTTTCCCAATCCTTGCCGATCTCCTTTTCGGTATTCAAAACCTTCATTTCCTGAACGCCGATCTGCGTCAGGAAGTATTGGATCTGGTCGGCTCCAACCAGGTTCATCAGAACGTCGCTCGCCGTGCCGTCGCTTTCGACGATGGCCAAGCGTATGAGTTCGCGGATCGTAAATTCCCCGCCGTTCGGATTGGCATCACGCAGCGGACTCCGCATTCCGGCTCGGACCATATCGTCTTTTGTCACACCGACTTTCGCATCCAGTTCGAGCTTCCCCAGCCTGATCTGATCCATCACCGCCATCGATATCGGCAACTTATAGACGCTCTGCATCGGAAACTGCTGATCCACGTTGAGAGATGCCGCATCACCCGTCTCTATCAAAATAGCCGCGACCCCGACCTTGCCTTTCGCCTCACTAGCGATCTCCGCGATCTGCTTTTCAAGCCCCGCATCAACTTTCCACTCGATCTTCGCTACCGGCATTGCACTAGGCAGTGGCGGCGGAGTCGGAAATTCCATCGGCACCTCGACCCCGCCACGACAGGAGGCAAAAAGGACGGCGATGGTGATGACAAGGACGGCCTTTAAAAGATTCATTTTTCCTAGCCACTCCATGGGTCACAAATGCTCTGAGATAACTTCGCCGTCAAACTTCCAAATCTATAAAAGTGTGCCCTGCACACCGCAAGGCACCGAATAGACGCTGTCGCTGGTCGCGACGATCAGATCGCCTTTTCTTGTGAAGCAGATGCCGACCGCGTTGTTTGCAGACACAAAATGCTTTGCTGTCGTGCCGTCGGGCGAAATCTGCACGATGCCGTGTTTACCTTGGTAACAGGCCACGACGTAGAGATTTCCGTCTTTGTCGAACGCCATCCCCTGCGGACGGCCGAAGCCGCGAAAATATTTTTCGTCAAATCCTTCGTTATCGACAACGTGAACTGCGTCATGGCTGGCGAGTCCCGGAGCGGTCACAAAAAGACGTCCGTCCGGGCCGAAGGCGAGATGATAGGCCGCGACCGACGGTTCCATTACCGTAAATGTCTCGACATCGCCAAAATCACGGACGCGATGGATCGTTCCGCTGCGGTCTCCGATATACATCCGGTTTTCCGAGTCGAACGCAATGCCGGTCGCGATCCCGAGCCCGGTTGCATAAACCGTTGCGGTACCGTCGCTATCGACCGAGTAAACCTCACCCTCGGCACGGTTCGTGACGAACATTCGTCCGTCTTTATCGAAAGCAATACCTGTCGGATTCAAGATCGGTTCGGGAAGTTCGTCGAGATATCCATCGGGTTCAAGGCGAAAAAGCGTAACCGGCAATTTCTGCCCGCGTCCGCCTGATCTCGTCAAAATGATCGCATCAGTCGCCGGATCGACCGCCGGATTCGCGACAATGTGCATATTCTCGGCGATCCGTCGACCTACGACTATATCGACCTGAGCACTTTGATCCTCGCCGCTTTC
>JBBRUA010000073.1:0-11214 GCA_038248245.1 Pyrinomonadales bacterium
CCGCTGGCCTTTGAGATCGGCGAGTTTTACGTCTTTTCCGTCCTGATCTTTAGCGTTAAAATCCGGTGCCTTATCGCCTTCTTTAAGCATAATTCTCCTGAAATGTGTAAAATCAAATTTTTATGATTGTAGCATGCGAGCTGGCCGAAAGATGAAACTTCTGAGCGAACAAAAAGCACTCGAACGACTAGCGAAGATCAAGGCCGACTTCAAAGCGGAGATCGCGAACAGCTACGAACATCGAGCCAAAAGTTGCTTGACATGCGAAACACAGGGAGCATGCTGCCTCGATGCGCACTTTGTGAACGTCCACATCTCGCGTCTTGAAGCCGTCGCGATCAATGATGCCATCCAAGATCTGCCGACTGAAAAGCAAGATACGATCTACGAACGCATCGAAGCGGTGATCGAAACCTACGATCTAAGTTCCGGTGATGACAGTTTCAACAAGACCTACGCGTGTCCGATGTTCGAGAAAGGCGTCGGATGTATTATTCACAATAGCGGCAAGCCCGTGCCGTGCATTACGCACGCATGCTACGAAAACGCCGACGATCTGCCGCCGGACGAACTGCAACACCGGCAGGAAGCGATAATTGACGATCTAAACCACAGAACCTACGGAAAACCGCAACCGGATCTGCCGCTGCCGGTCGCGCTCATCCGATATCGACGCTAATTGGGGCGACGCAAACGGCCGCCGAGTATCGTCATCGGCAATAGGAAAAGAACGAACAGGATGTGATACCAGAAGGGTGCAACATTCCACATCAGGTATTCGACGACGACACCGACCACGATCAGGATGACACCGAGGATCATTGTCGAACGTTTATACTCGCCCGCCACCAAGGCCGCCATATATCCGGCAATGATCGACGTCAGGAAACTCCGGCCGAGATTGACGATCGAGATCAGCGGATCGGACGCGGGCGTTGTGCCGTTACTAAGTGCAAGTTCGGCCGCCGCAGAATGCTTTGCGTACCAACCAGGCGAAAGACTCGCGAGCGTCGCGTCGCCGCCGACCCAGACGATCGACCAAACTATAAATCCGGCAATGATTCCGAGAATTACTCTTACCATAGATCAGATCTTCGACTCCTTTTTGAGATCAGGGACGAAATTCACCACAGAGACGCGGAGGCACTGAGTTTGAAGTGAAAGTTGTATGTAAGCAACAACTGTAAAGTCTATTTCAATAGGTAATTTCTATCTCCGTGCCTCTGCGTCTCTGTGGTAAATATTCCGTTCTGTTTCAGAACTTTATTCCCACTTTTAAATATTGTCAACGCATACTCAGGCAGACCGAAAAAGATCATTGACACTTTACGTGATACGCTCATAAAATTGGGTTATACCGTTGTGAGGCAAGAGAAAGAACCACTTACATTTGAAAACATAAAACGCACGCACGCGACTCGACAGCGGGAGATCCGCAAACGGCTTGCCGAGTTCGATCGGATCGGCAGGCGCGGAACCGACCTCAATCTCTGGGAAGAAATGGTGTTTTGTTTTTTCACCGGAGGCTGTTCGGCCCGAATGGGCCTGCGTTCGCTGGAGGCGGTAAAGCCGATTATCCTGACCGGAGATCACGCCGAACTCGCGACCGCGCTCGTCGGTGTTCACCGTTACCCGAACGCCAGGTCGCGGTACATCGTCGCCTCGCGAACTTTTTTGCAGGAGCACTGCGGAATGCGTTTGCGGCGAAAGCTGAAAAGCTTTGATTGTTCGCACGAGCGTCGCGACTGGCTCGTCAAAGAAAAAGGCATCAAGGGCCTCGGTTACAAGGAAGCAAGCCATTATTTGCGCAACATCGGCTTTAAGGGATATGCGATTCTCGATAAACACGTCCTCAATTGTCTAGCCGAGTTAAAAATAATTGACGACCCAAAGCCACCAAATACGCGTTCGAAGTATCTAATGATCGAAGAAAAGCTCAAACACCTGACAGACGTGACCGGAATCGACTTCGACGAGCTTGATCTCGTACTGTGGTCGATGAAAACCGGCGTCATCTTGAAATAATTTATGGATTAGTTTTTACGCGGAGGTTTTGGTTATGAAATGCAATGCAATTTGGTTATTTGCCGATGCCCTCCGCCGCGATAAACTTTTTTCCATTCTTCTCCACGCGATGATCGCTATCATCGTTGCCTGTTCGGCCGTTTCGGCCCAACCTACCGCTGATACGCCCGCCAATTCGAAAACTAATACGACTGAGGATCCGCGGCGTCTTATTCGCCAGGCTGATAAGCTCGTGCGCAACGGTGACCTTGACGAGGCCGAGGCAGCACTGCGAAGAGCTGTGTCTTTCGACTCGACGTCCGCCTCAACGATCGAACTCGCGTTCGTGCTCTCAAAGCAAAAAAAATTGCTTGAGGCCTATAACCTCGCATACGCGGTAGTTGAAGCCGAACAGAAAAATTCGCGCGCGTTCGCAGTTTTGGGGACGGTTCTGCTGAATGCCGGACGCTTTGCGGAGGCTCGCGTCATTCTATTCAATGCACTTAAATTGAACCGCCGTGAAGACCTCGCGTGGGCCGGATTTGGGATGCTCGATTTCTATGAGAATAACATCAGCGAGAGCCTAATAAATCTGCAGGAAGCCGACCTGCATAAACCCGACGAACCTGATTATCTTTTCGCCCTCGCGCAGGTTAGTGCCCGAGCCGAACGCTACCGCGATGCGGCCGACGCCTATTATCGCTTTCTTAGCGCGTCAAAGAATACGGACGATGAGCGACGTGCCCGGATAAAAGGGCTGATAAATTTTCTTCGGTATTTGGGACAGAAAGATAAGCTTTATTCATCGGTGGGCAGGGAGAGAACAAAGGTAAACTTCGATCTGGTCGGCAATCGTCCGGTTATCAACTTAAAAATTAATGGCCGCGGCGAAACTCTTCGCTTCGTCCTCGATACCGGATCGGGAATTACTGTTATTTCGGATAAGACCGCGAAAAAGATGGGCATCAGAACGATAACCAAAGGCGGTTTTGCCAGAGGCATCGGCGGCGACGGGCGGTTCGAGATAGTCTATGGTTTTTTGAATCAGGTCGATATCGGTGACGCCAGCGTTAAAAACGTTCCGGTCTATATTCGAAAGTTTCACGACATCGGCCAACAGGTCGACGGCTATATTGGGCTCTCGATGATATCAAAATTCTTAACGACGATAGATTACGGTGACCTGACCTTTTCACTATCAAAAAAGGGAATCGACGAGGCCGAGTTTCGCGAAAAACCGGAGTTGTCGCTGCCACTGCGTTTGACCTCGAGCGGCTTTCTTAGCGGTGAGGTCGAGCTCGAAGGGATCGAATCGAAACTCAATTTTATTGTCGACACCGGTGCCAGCGTTTCCGTGATCTCAGACCGCGTAGCCAACTCGGCCCGCGTCAGCCAGTATCTGGCCGCTGATAAACTGCGTGTCATCGGGGCCGCCGGAATTACCGAAAATGTCCCGAGTTTTATGCTGCCGAGAGTCACGTTCGGCACTCATACCCGAACCAGCGTTTCGGCGATCGCCCTCGACCTTGACGTCATCAACGAAGCTTCCGGCTTTGAACAAGCGGGCATTCTGGGTGGAAATTTTCTTAAGAATTACCGGGTCACATTCGATTTTAAGAATTCAAAGGTGACCTTTACTTCCGTAACTCCGCAAAACTAAACTAAAGGGGATGAAGATCAGTCTCTATCTCGAAACATCAGTCGTCGGAGCGTATCTCGACAACGGCGATCCGTTTCGCCGTGATCTGACCATCCACTGGTGGGAACATGAACTGGCGGAGTACGACGCGTTCAGCTCGATCCTCGTCCAGCGTGAGATCGAACGGATTGCGGAGCCGCACCGTAGCGGATATCTGAATTTACTCAAACCGCTTGAGCAGCTCGACCTGGCCGAGGAAGTTTCGATACTTGCCGAAGGTTATATCGAACGCGGGATCTTTCAACGTAAATATATCGGCGACGCGGTCCATGTCGCCCTTGCTTCGTTCCACAAGATCGATTACTTGGTCACTTGGAACTTCGGCCACATCGCCAATGTCCGCAAACAGGCACGGCTTAAGATGTTCAACAATTCAGCCGGATTCTTTGCCCCGACGATCGTCACGCCGGAATTTTTGGTGCACGCTGTATAATTCTTAGTTATTTAAAATGAAAGAGCCGGACGATCACATCCGGCTCTTTCTCTTTTTTAAAAGAATTACTACTGATTGACTTCAACAAATCTCGGCAGCGAGATCGTCTGGTTCAGGTAGACGCCTAATTCCGTACCGGATTTGACCGTTGCTTCCTCGCCTTTGGTCTGGTTTTCTGTAATAAAACCACCGATGCCGCCGATGATGCCGCCGATAAGGGCACCTTTGCCGCCGCCGATCGCTCCGCCGAGGATCGCACCGCCGGCGCCGCCGCCGCCGATGAAGATCACTTTGCGGTACTTCGTTTTGTCGCCGGACGCCATGCCTTCGTTATCGCTTTTGGCACTTTTGCTGTCGAGATCGGTCAGCGAGCCGTTGATCGAGCGAACCTTTCCATTCGGAAGTCGAATCGAGGTGAATTTTACATCGATCTCACCGACATTACCGCCTTTTCTCGCCGGCTTTACCGAATCGACTCGCCCCGTCAGCGTCGAGCCTTCAGGTATAACGACGCCGCCCGACGCCGAATAAACCGGTTCGGTGATGCGCGCCGTAAACGTGCTGCCGACGGTTGCGGTCTTTGACGACAACGTCTGATTCATCTTCGCCCGAATGATAGTTCCGCTCGTAACCGAGTAAACCGGGATCGCCGGCCTCACTACCTTCCTCACGACGGGCCGTTTTTTGAGCACCGGTCTTCTCTTCTGTGCGAACGCATCGGCCGAGCCGATGACGAGCAAAAGAGCAAAAAATGCTGCTAAATTCTTGATGTTAAATATTCTATTCATGATCGATCTCTCCAAAGTCATAAAAACATGATGCAAAAATCGTCTGCATCGATTAGGCCGCATCTTTTGAATCAAACTACCAAAAGATGGTTGTCCGATAATAATGTGCCCGGAAATACGGCGTCAGATTATCACCAAAAAAATAAAAATAAAAATGTGTGAATTTGCTGAAATCACAATCGATTAGAACTATACTCAAAGCGTCAACGAGAGTTTTGTAATTCCTGAAATACGCTTAACCCCCGACTTTAAAAAGTCGGGGGTTAAGTCGTTTAAGGGGTGTAGTTTAACAAAGTTTAGCACGGAGAAAACATCTTTATGCCCTTAGTCATGCCGACCATTCTACTTTTTTCGCTGAATTTGCTAGACGCCCTGCTCACGATCGTTTGGGTTCGCAGCGGGGTCGCCACAGAGGGAAACCAGTTGATGGCGAGCCTGCTCGATATCGGTAACGGGCCGTTCCTGGCGGTGAAGATAGCGATCGGCCTGATCACCGCGATCGTGCTGTTCAAGTGGGGCAACCGTCCCGTCGCGAGATACGGCGTCGCCGTCGCACTTGCCGTTTACATCGGCTTGATGGGAATCCACCTATTCACCGGCCTCTCGGCATTTGGTTACGTCTCGAACACGTTCCTAAATGACCTCTCGGTCCAATTTTTCGCGATGGTGATGTGAATTGGTTTCTAGTTTCTGGTTTCCGGTTTCTGGATTCTGACTTCTAACGACTGACTTCTAACTACTGACTTCTAACTACTCACTACTGACTCCGCCCATGTTTCTCACGAAACATCGGGCATTTTCTTTTCGTAATTGATAACACAACCCCAAAGGATTTCCGAGGCATCAAAATCCTTGTTATCTTTAGGTAAGGGAATTGTGCATTTATGAGTAAAAATTCGGTATATCAAATGTCGGCCCGTCAGATCTTGCTGCTCGCGTTTGCGTCAGCCTTGATCGCGGTCGGAGCGACGGCTCTGGTCTATAACTACGGGAAAGTTTTTCTGTCGAAAAGTGGTGCGGATGTGACGTTTGCTGAGCAGGCTCCGCCGCAGGGGATATCCGATCCGTCGTCGGTCTCTGACGAGCAAAATAACATCGAGGTTTACAGGACGATCTCGCCGGGTGTGGCGTTTATTAATACAACGTCGTATCAGCAAAATATGTGGGGCGACGTTCAGGAAGGCAAGGGCAACGGTTCTGGTTCCGTGATCGACGCCAATGGGAATATCCTGACGAATTATCACGTCGTTGCGGACGCGCAGAAGCTGACGGTTAGCTTCGGTGGTGAAAAGGTCTATCCGGCAACGCTCGTTGGGCTCGACGCCGACACCGATCTAGCGGTCATCAAGATCGATCCGCCGCCGGGAATGACGGTTGTGCCGCTTGGCGATTCTGACCGGTTGACGGTCGGTCAAAAGGTGCTCGCGATCGGTAATCCGTTCGGCCTTGACCGCACGCTGACGACCGGTGTTATTTCAGGTTTGCAGCGTCCGATCCGTTCGCGACCAGCGGCGGGTGCTCCGACGGGAAGGCCGATCGATGCCGCGATCCAGACAGACGCGTCCATTAATCCCGGTAATTCGGGCGGGCCTCTGCTCGATAAATTCGGTAAAATGATCGGCATCAATTCGCAGATATTGTCTCCTGCCGGTGGCTCGGTCGGTGTTGGATTCGCGATTCCGGTCAGCACCGCGAAACGGGTCATCCCGCAGTTGCTCAATTTTGGTGAGGTTCGTCGGCCGAAACTTGGAGCGTCGCTCATCGCGGCCAGGGACGTGAATAGCCGCGGTTACCGTTTGCCGGTTGAGTCAGGCCTCGTCTTGCAGCGAGTTGATCCAGGCATGACGGCTGCAAACGCTGGTCTTCGCGCAATATCGCAGACGGCCGACGGCAGAGTCGCTCTTGGCGACATAATCACGGCGATCGACGGCGAAAAAATGGACGATCTCGATGGTCTTTATCGCTACCTCGACAAAAAGCAGATCGGCGAGACGATCCAGGTCGAAGTTTACCGAGGCGGACGAACCGTCATCGTTCCGGTCAAGCTGCTAGGCACTTCATCAGCCACGCGTCCGGCACGTCGAGTTCAGGAATAACTCTTTGGCGATATTTGATATAGATGCGGATCAGGCGGACATGTTAATATTCGGCTGATCCGTTTTCATTTTAGTGTATTTTTGATGATCGAACTTAACGATTTTTACAACGACGGATTTGGCTGGATCTGCCGCCCGTGCGAACGCGAGTTAAAACCGGCACCAAACGATGACGGTGAACTGTCCCGGATGTTTCGCGAAGGCGAGGCCGAGAGCAAACAGCCGGTGATGTCTAATCTCGCACTCGCCAAATGGACCGACAAAACTCAGCGAACGCTCGTCTGCCCACGCTGCGGCCTCACCGAACTTGTCGACATCTCGTAAGCATTTATCTTCTCGGCTCAAGCCGTGATAGATTGTAGTTAATGCTGCAACACGAGCTTGAAACCGCGATCGCCCTCGCCCGGATCGCCGGAAAGCGAATCCTCGAACATTACGCTACCGACTTCGAAACCGAGCAAAAGCTTGGTGCCGACAACCTTTTCGAACCCGTAACCATAGCCGATAAAGAATCAAGCCGAATCATCGTTGACGGCCTCGAAGCCGCCTTCCCCGACGACGCACTTTTATCTGAAGAAGAATTCGACGACGTCGATCGCCGCCTAAAAACTAGCCGTGTCTGGATCATCGATCCGGTTGACGGAACTGCCGGATTTGTAAAGAAGGACGGAGATTTCGCGGTTCAGATCGGGCTTGCCGAAAATGGCATACCGGTCGCCGGCGTCGTATTTTTGCCGTTTCACGATTCGATGAGCTACGCGGTCAAGGGCGGCGGTTCGTTCACAGCGATCTGCGGCGGCGAGGCAAAGCGAATGCAAGTTTCCGAAAAGTCGAATCTCGCCGAGATGACAGCCGCTATTTCGCGCAACCATCCGAGCAAGAACATGGCACGGATCATCGAATATTTCGGCTTTAACGGTGTCGCTCGCCGCGGTTCCGTCGGCCTCAAAACCGGCCTGATCGCGGATCGCTCGTGCGACATTTACATTCATCCGAGCCCGCGAACAAAGCTCTGGGACACCTGTGCCCCGCAGATCATTCTCCAAGAAGCCGGAGGCCGATTGACCGACATTTTCGGCGGCGAAATGAGATACGGCGACGCAAATCTACAAAACCTGAACGGTATTTTGGCAACGAACGGAGTCGCTCACGAAAAGGCTGTGGCAAAGTTAAAACCATTGCTGGCAGAGTTTAACCGGCAGGACGCGAACAATTCGACCGCCGTTCGCAGTTGACCGCGTTAACATTCTAAAAAAAAAGCACGAATCAGGCAGTTCCTGTTCGTGCTTTTTTCTATGTAAGCGTTTGTTCGTTTACGAAATCTCCTGAGCGGTCTGGGTCTCGGGTGATCCTCGGCGGCGGCGTTTGCGGGCTTGCCGCCAGGTTCGAATGCCCTCGGCGGACAGGCTGAGGATCGATTTACGATTGTCGAGCAAAAGCTTGACCCACGCCCATTTGCTCATCTGCGGGAAGTAGATGCCGCGGAAAAATAGTCGTGCGACGAGGTGACTAATGCGGGTGTCGATCGGCGCATGGCGTATTGAATTGATCGCCTCGAAATTGCGTTCGGGACTGTATGAACGCGACCATGCCGCAAAGGTCTCATTCTTAGCATCCTCGATCGTCATTTTGAGCGGATCGTGGGCCATTACGAACGGAGCGAAATCGAGCCAGTGCTTCGGCCTCGTAAGACGTCCGGCCTCGTGTAGGCGGTCGTACAAAGGCGTGGCCGGGAACGGCGTCAACTGGCCAAAGACCGGCAGGCCCGGAGCCCATTTTTCGATCTCGTCAACGGTGCGGTCAGCGACGCCGACCGTATCGTTATCCATGCCGACGATAAACGACGTAATGGCGTAGATATTGCGGCGGGCGAGCCCGTCAAGTACGTTTTTGTAATTTGCCGGCTTGGAAAACGTCTTATTTACATCGGCCATGTTCGCCGGATCGATCGATTCCATACCGATAAAGATCCAGCGAGCTCCAGCCTCAGCAATTAAATCGACGAGTTCTTCGTCTTCGAGAAGATTAGCACTGATCTGAGCGACCCATGGCAGCGTTGCCCCGGCAGCGATCATGTCCCGAAGCAAGCTTTTGAGCCGCTTTTTGTTGATCGCCAGATTGTCATCGATAAAGAAAACTGCGATCTGGCCCTTTTCCTTTTTCGCACGAGCCTTAAGCCGCAATAATTCTTCGATCACGCTGTCGTTCGAGCGGAAACGGATCGAATCACCAAAAAATCCTGTAACCGTACAAAACTCGCAACCATACGGGCATCCGCGACCTGTTTCGATCGGTACGACAAAGAATTTGCCCCAACCTTCGCCCATTTTCGACAGAAATGGCTGAGCAAATTTCGGTACGAGACTAAACTGGTCGAGATCAAGCGTTTCCCAGGGGATATGCGGGTACGGCTGAAGATTCGGCTTTTTATCGTTGCCCTTTGGATCGACCTCGGGAATGTAAATATCTTTCAGTTCGCCGCGGGCAGCATCGGCGACCATGATCGGCCAAGTTTCGTCCGCCTCGCCGAGAGCGATCGCGTCAGCGTGACGCGGTCCGCCGTCGCGGCCAAGAGCTTCGTCAGGACATTCCGTCACGTGCGGGCCGCCCATGACAACCTTAAATCCAGCCTCGCGTAGCGAATCTGCGACCAAATAAGCGCGCGCGACCATGCGGGTCATCGAGCCGATCCCGACCAAGCCGATGTCGTTATCTTTACAAAACTGAACTAATTCCGGTCGGGTCATCGCTTTCGCGTTGCCGTCGATCAGGATGACTTCATGCTCAGGCGGGGTAAGCGCCTGCAGAAGGAACATCCATAGATGCGGCATGAAATTGCGCGTAATGCCGTTATCTGGGTTATATAGAAGTATCTTCATACTAAATTCTTAATGACGAACAACTGCCAGAACCATCAATGCAGGTTCACTAATTTTCGAAGAGAGATTTTAGCGAATAACAAGATTACAGACTAACAGAACTTAATGGTCGCACATTTGACCAAATTTGACTATCTCAAAATGATCATTCGAATGATCGCAAAGTAGACTCTGTCGGGCAGGAACCGTCTTAATATTAAAAGGCCTTTTGTATTCACACCGTATCGAAGTTTGCGGCTTTCGTCGGTAACGGCATCATAGATCGCCTGTGCGACGACGGTTCCGTCCGGTGCGTTTTCACCGTTCTTATTCATATTTGCGACGGCCCGATGCGTGATCGCGTCATAGGCGGTCAGGCCGTCATTTTTGGCGATATCCTGCGAACGGTCGTAAAAATCGGTACGGATCGGCCCGGGCTCGATCACCTTTACACGAATATTAAATTGTGCGACTTCATACTGGAGCGACTCTGAAAATCCCTCAACCGCCCATTTTGTCGCGTGATAAAGGCTGTAAAGCGGAAACGTCATTCGTCCGCCGATCGACGCGATGTTGACGATGTAGCCGCGTTTCTGTTCGCGAAAATAAGGCAGTATCTCGCGGCAGACGTTCATCAGGCCAAAGACGTTCGTCTGGAATTGCCGCTCGATCTGCTCTGGCGTTGCCGCCTCAAAAGCGCCGAGAACCGCATAACCCGCGTTATTGACGACGGCATCAATACGGCCGAATTTTTCGAGTGTTGCGGCGATCGCGTCCTTGATCGATGCGACGTCCGTTACGTCGAGACGGATGCATTCGATATCAACAATCTTCTGCAATTCGACTGCTTTCTCAGGCTCGCGCATCGTGGCCGCCACCTTCCAGTTCTTGGTCTGAAAAAGCTTAGCCGTTTCAAGTCCGATCCCGCTCGACGCCCCGGTAATAAGTACCACTTTGCTCATACGCCTTAATTTAACGCAAAGTCGCAAAGGTGCAAAGACGCAAAGCAGGACATTTCGGTGAATTAAATTTTTGATTTCGCTTTGCGTCGCTGCTTCTTCGCGTCTTTGCGTTGTGATGCCTTATAATTGACCTATGAAGTTCCTTCATATTTCGGACGTCCATCTTGGGTGTACGCGCTATCAGTTACCGGAGAGTCCGCGTGATTTTTTTGATGCGTGGGTTGATGTTTTGCGGCGTTACGCGATCGATGAGCAAGTCGATTTCGTTATAATGTGCGGCGATTTTTTTCACAAAAGATCGGTGCCGCCGGAGACGATGAACTACGCCGTCGAAGGTCTAACATTGCTAAAAAATGCCGGTATCCCGGTCGTCA